>DAOUVF010000058.1 GCA_030667765.1 Bacteroides sp. | reverse complement strand
TTACAGAGTTGCTTCACGAGAAGGTAAGGAGAGAATACTGGGGCTACCAGCCGGGAGAAAGTATGAGCCTGGAGGATATGATCTTTGAAAAATACCAGGGTATACGTCCTGCCCATGGTTACCCTGCCTGCCCGGACCATTCAGAAAAGGAAACCATTTTCAAGCTGCTTAATGTAGAGGATAAAACCGGGATAAAACTGACAGATAGCCATGCCATGTTTCCTGCAGCATCGGTAAGCGGACTGATATTCGCCCATCCCGAATCCCGCTATTTTTATGTTGGCAGGATCGGCAGGGATCAGGCCAGGGATTACGCCAGGCGAAAGAATGCAAAACTTGAAATGGTTGAGACCTGGCTGGCGAGCAACCTGAATTTCAAGTAGTGACATGAAACACATCAATCAGATCAATGAAGGCAATTGACAGGATAAGGATTACTAAAGAGACGCTTTTTTCATTTGAATTGCTGCCACCGGTCAAGGGAAACAGTATCGAAAGGCTGTACAATGCTATCGATCCCCTGATGCAATTCAATCCACTGAACATCAACATCACCTACCACCAGCAGGAGATTGTTTATAAGAAGATCGATCATAAGCTGATGGAGAAGAAGGTGGTGAGGAAACGGCCGGGGACAGTTGCCATTTCGGCGGCCATTAAATACAGGTATAAGATTACCGTTGTGCCTCACCTGATCTGCGGCGGCTTTACCGCGGAGGATACCGAAGATGCTCTGATCGACCTGCATTTCCTTGGCATGAACAACCTGCTGGTATTGAGAGGGGATCCCCCTAAAGGGGAGAAGCGATTTATCCCGGAAGAGGATGGCAATGCACATGCCATAGACCTGGTCAGGCAGATCATGAATATGAACAAGGGCATGTACCTGGAGGAAGGCCTTCAGAATGCCACTGCCACTGATTTTTCAGTCGGCGTAGCCGGGTACCCGGAAAAGCATTTCGAGGCGCCAAATATGCAGACAGACCTGCACTACCTGAAAGCTAAAGTGGATGCCGGGGCGGATTATATTGTAACCCAGATGTTCTTTGACAATCAGAAGTATTTTGATTTCGTGGCGGCATGCCGGGACACAGGAATAACCGTACCCATTATACCCGGCATCAAACCAATTACCTACCTGAATGATCTTAACCTGCTGCCCCAGACTTTTTATGTGGACATCCCACAGGACCTGGTCTGCGAGGTAAAAAAATGCAAGACCAATACCGAGGTCAGGCAGGTGGGTGTGGAATGGACCGTGGAGCAATCCAGGGAATTAAAGGCTGCCGGTGTACCGGTGATCCACTACTATACCATCGGGATATCTGACAATATCCATCAGATCGCGAAGCGGGTTTTTTAATTATTTTACAGGTATCTCTTCGAGTGTCCGTACCAGGAAATCCCAGAATTTCTGTACACTCTCAATATGCACTTGTTCGTCAGGGGAATGCGGAAAACGTATGGTCGGACCAAAAGAGATCATATCCAGTCCGGGATAGGCATCACCGATGATCCCGCATTCGAGTCCCGCATGAATCACCTTCACATCAGGTATTTTCCCGAAATTCCTGTCATACACTGATTGCATGGTGGCCAGGATGGGTGAGTCCGCATCGGGCTTCCATCCAGGGTAGGTGCCGCTGTGCGTCACCTCCGCCCCGGCTAATTCAAATACGCTCTGCAGGGAACTTCCCAGGCTGAACTTGGCTGAATCTACAGAGCTTCTGAGCAGGCATTGTACATCAATCTCCCCATCCCCGGTCTTCACAATGGCCAGGTTGGTGGAGGTTTCAGTAACCCCCGGCATCTCAGGGTCCATCCGGATCACTCCATTGGGCATGCCACAAACCAGCCTGACGAGTATGTCCTGGCTTGCCTTATCCATGATTGTCAAAGGCCTGTCAGTCCCCGATGCCCTGAAAGTAAGATCCGGTTCCATGTTGCCAAGTTCAGCCCTGTAGATCCCTTCGTAATCTTTTACAGCAGCCATGAAGTCATCCTTCTTCTCTGCCGGAACCGTGACTATGGCAAAAGCCTCCCTTGGAATGGCATTTCTCAGGCTTCCTCCCTCCATGCTTGCAAGCCGCATATCAAACCTATCCGCAATATCAAACATAAAGCGGCACATAAGAATATTTGCATTCCCTCTGCCCAGGTGAATATCCAGTCCGGAATGTCCCCCTTTTAATCCTGTTATGGCCAGCTCAAAGGCTGTTGAATCCGTACTGACAGGTTCATCCAGGTACCGGAGTTTCCCGCTGGTATCCATACCTCCTGCACATCCAATATAAAGTTCCCCTTCATCTTCCGAGTCCAGGTTCACCAGGATCTTTCCATCCAGCACTCCACGCTCCAGCTGGAAGGCGCCGGTCATACCGGTTTCTTCATCAACTGTTAGGAGTACTTCAATGGGACCGTGCTTCAGGTTTTTATCCTGCAGAACAGCCAGGGCAGCTGCGATCCCCATTCCATTGTCAGAACCCAGTGTTGTGCCCCTGGCTTTCACCCAATCCCCATCGATATATGCATCAATGGGATCATTCTCAAAATCATGCTCGGTATCGCTGTTTTTCTGCGGGACCATATCCAGGTGGGCCTGCAGGATAACCCCCGGCCTGTTTTCATAGCCTGCTGTTGCAGGTTTCGAAATAATGACATTCCCTGTTTTGTCAACATGGGTCTTCAATTCCAGTTTTTCGCCAAACTCTTTGGCAAATATCACGGCCCTGTGTTCCATCTTGGAGGGCCTTGGGATCTGTGTCAGTTCATAAAAGATCTCCCACAACGATGCGGGATTCAGGTTTTTAATCTCAGCACTCATGATTTTATGGTTTTATTCAGGTTTTTCACCGGATGGAAGTTCCAGTCCGTATCCATGCTTCTTATCAGTTTCCAGAAGTTTGTATGCCAGGAATATGGAGACGATCCCGCAGACAACGAGCATCAGGATAGGTATGGTATAATCGTATACCTTCTCTCCTGCCCGTATTGCTTCCAGGTCGGCTTTATTGGTAAGATCCAGGAGAGCCCCTATACCCCAGAAGAATAGTCCGAGTCCCCAGTTCTGTATGGTAAACATGGTAGCATAGGCAGTCCCCAGCCTGCTCTCTGCCACAATTTTAGCCACAGATGGCCACATGGCCGCAGGCACCAGTGAGAAAGCTATCCCCAGGCTGAGCAATCCCATGTATCCCAATGTTACACTATTGAATACCGACAGGGCCAGGTGGGCAAAGATCAGGAGCAGGGACCCCAGGATCATCAATGAGGCAGCCCTCCCCTTCTTGTCAACATAATTGCCGAATACTGGGGTGAACAGTATGGTGCCCAGCGGGATCAGGCTGGCGGTTTTCGGACCGTTCCTCAACCATACACTTAATGTACTCTCCCACAGGGTGGTAATAAAAACAACAAACAGTGCTATCAAGAGCAAGACGGAGATTATCTTTCCACCCCTGTTCTTGATGTTGGCAGGAACCAGTGAAAATGAAAGTCCAAAAAGGAAAAATGCCACGATCACACTGGCATTACCAAGGACCTGGCTGCCAAACAGTATCACAGCCCCCTCCCCGGGGGCCAGGTCATAGGAGAACCCGAACTTGTTTACAAGAAGGTCGGGTGCATATTGGATGAATGGGAATACCGCCGCATAAAAGGCCAGGCAGAGAAAGGCAATATACATAAATCCAGGATTCTTCAGGAGTTTAAACAGGTCCGTGAACTTGAATTCTTCCTTGGGACCTTCCTCATGCCGGGCATCCTGCCTATCTATCTTTATATCAAAAATCATATAAACCAGGAACATGATAAGTCCTATGCCGATCAGGGTAGCAGCAAAACTTACGGCCGGGGCGACCATGCCTTTGGCGATGTCGATCGAAATGGCCATACCCAGGGCAGTCCCAAGTCTTCCGAATCCCATATTAATGGCCATGGCAAGTGCCAGTTCAGATCCTTTGAACCATTTCACCACCGTCCTTGTAGCCACGACACAGACAACTTCGAGTCCGGATCCAAACATGATCCTCCCGACAATCATCATGGTCAGGGTAATGCCATGCTCTTCCCCGAAAAATCCATGGGATGCCATGGCAGTAATGGAGGCCCCCAAGGTTGCCAGTCCACCAAAAACCAGTCCGGCCACCCGGATACTCCATTTGTCAATGATCATCCCTCCAAGAATGATCATACCGAACATATTGGCGATGGTAGTAAGCCCGATCAGCCGGCCGAATTCCTCGCTGGTAAAACCCATCTGGCTTTCCATGAGTCCTTTCAGTCCCGAAAAGAAATCCTGGAACCAGTAGGTACCAAACATCAGTCCGCTGACAAGCACAAGGGCCAGCCAACGCATCGCTGCCGAATCCCGCAAGGTCTGTTTTACTTTCTCCATAATAAAATTCTTGAGTTCAACATTTTAAGAATTCTTAAAAATAAGAAAAATAAGGTGCAGTCAAAGTGACATAGTTCATATCCCAGATGTTTTACAGCCATAAAAATTTGTTAAAAACCCACTGAAGAATAACCATTTGCCCGGGATAACGTAGTTTTGGAATAATATTTGATCGATCTCATATAAATTTCAGGATCATGAAAAAAGTATTTATTCTTTCACTATCAGCACTCTTTTTCATTTCATTCTCAGGACTGGCACAGGATATATCTAATGTAAAGTGGTATTCAATTGAGGAAGCCGAGAAGCTCAACAAACAACAGCCCAGGAAGATCATGGTTGATGTTTATACCGACTGGTGCGGCTGGTGTAAGAAAATGGATAAGGAAACCTTTAATCACCCGGTGATTGCCGAGTATATCAACGAAAATTACTACCCGGTCAAATTAGATGCCGAATCAAAAGAGGAGATCACCTTTAATGGAACAACTTATAAGTTTGTAGCCCAGGGATCCAGAGGCTATCATGAACTGGCAGCTGGACTCCTGAACGGGAAAATGTCCTATCCCTCCATCGCCTATATGAACGAAAAAATGGAATTGCTTGGTGCCGTACCCGGTTACATGACTGCACCAGCCATCGAGCCCCTGCTGAACTTTATCGTGGAGGATAAGTATATCTCGGAATCTCTCGAAGAATACCAGAAAAATTTTCATAGTAAAATTGCTGCCGACTAAGTCCCGGCTTAATGCCCTCACCTGCCCGCCAGGGAGACGGGCATGGAAAGTAAGGCACCATATTGAGATACCAATAACCTTTCCTTAAGAAGTGTATCTTCCCCGATACTGATGATGACTTCAGCCTGATCGGGAGGCCTGTAATAGAGTGCATTGGTTTGCATGGGTAACTCGTTTCCGAGTCCGTAATCAGTTAGTCCCACTACCTCACTCTGACGTGTTACCGTCATAGAGACCACTTTTGAATCATCCATATGTTCTGTGATGATGCCCTGGTTTTCGGAAAATTCAAATAATTCCTTATGTTCAAACACCTCTCCCGTGGCAGGTGTAAAATAATATGTAAACTGCTTCTTCTCGTGAATGTCTCTGCCCAGGAACAATGTCATGTATTCCCGCTCCAGTTCATCCAGTTTTTCAATGCCCGCATCGCTCAAATCATTTTCGCCCTTCCCCGTTAGAGTGGCAATTCTTCTGCGACGAATCCTGAGAATGACTCTTGCTGCCTCTTCGGCCTTTTCATCAATGGTCTTAACAATGAGCTGTTGTTTGGTTACAGGGACTTTCCTGAAAATTGAATCAATCCTGATCGACTTATAGCTGGTATCGATTGACAGCACGATACTACGCTTGGGTGACAGATCGGTAAAAACCGGTCCCATGTGCCCGGCTGCTAATGTACCAGAAAAGCTTCTGTTTTCCAGGTACCTTCCAACATTAAAATCATATATCAATCCCTGCTGGCTCATTTTCAGGAGGGTGGACAGGTCCTGTTCTCCTGACACCTGTCTTACCAGGTACATTTGATCAGGGTCAGCTTCCTCAACCGATTCAAGGTTTATCCTGTCTATCCTCCAGGATGTACTATTCCTGTCTGGAGCATTCCTGATACTCAGGTATTTTTCCGCGAAGCGGTAATAGGGTCCACGGACAGTCCGGGTCTTCACCACGTCAACGGTCACCTTGAAGGTAGTCTGAGGAAGGGCATAAACATAGCCTGTCTGCAATTCCGTGCTTGAGGGGCTCAGAGGAACTGTTTCAATGACAGATTTTGGTCCGCCACAGCCTGACAGGAACAATGTGCCGGCAAGCAATAATTTAAATATGGTCTTCATAGTATATGCCTTTTATGTATTGAAACGCAAATCCAAGGGATTCTATGATGTCCCCTGCTATCAAATATTCTTCCGAAAATGCTTCCGAAGCCAGGTCTCCTGCCAGTCCATGCAGATATACGCCCAGTATGGCTGCATCACGCGGAATATATCCCTGTCCGAGCAAAGATAAAATTATTCCCGTTAATACATCGCCACTCCCTGCTGTAGCCATCCCGGGATTGCCTGTTGTATTAAACCAGCAACTGCCATCGGGACAGGCAATGCTGGTGTGGGCTCCCTTCAGCACAACAATTACCTTATGCCTGATGGCAAAATCAATCTGCATCCTGACACGGGCGTATCCTGTTTCTGCCTTTCCCGCCAATCTCTCAAACTCCCTGGGGTGGGGTGTAAGTATAGTGTCCTCCGGCAGCAGGGAGATCCATTCCGGATGTTCAGAGAGAATATTCAGGGCATCGGCATCAATTACCAGGGGGACCTTGACTGACTTTATCAGTTCGAGGATTGCCCTGCCGGTATTGGGCTTACAACCCAGACCCGGTCCAATCCCAACAGCGGAAAAAGGTTCCAGTCCGGGTACACCTGTAAAAATAATATCCGATTCATCAATACTGATCAGGGCCTCAGGCACAGTTGTCTGAAGGATCTTATACCCGAACCTGGGTACATGCCCTGTTACCAGGCCTGCCCCGGAGTGAAGGCAGGCCCTGGCCGCCAGTACGGCTGCACCCATCATGCCATAGCATCCGGCTATCAGCAGGCAATGCCCAAAAGTCCCTTTATGGGCAAATTTCATGCGTGGTTTCAGCAGGTCACTGACATGTCCGGCCTGTATATAATGCCAGGGGGATTCTTCCTCCTCCATGATAATCGGATGGAGCCCGATGGGCAATACCTCCCAATTACCAACATATGCCTGGTTTTCTGCAAAAAAGAAGGAGAGTGACGGTGCCTGGAGTGCCAGGGTGAAGTCAGCCTGAAGGATGGCATCCGGGTCATTGTCTGTATTGTCCTCTCCGAACAGCCCGCTGGGGATATCGATGGCTATCCGCAGATTGGGCAATTCATTGACAGAGGTGATGACATCCCTGGCCAATCCACTCACCCTGCGGGTCAGTCCGGATCCAAACAACGCATCCACCAGGATAGTCCCAGGGTCCTCCACAACCACTGAAGAAACCTCCTCCACTTCCGAAATCTTAACGCCGGGTATCTCCCGTAATCTATCCAGGTTGGTCCGGGCATCGGCAGATATTTTATCTGATATCCGGACCAGCAGGACCTCAACCAGGTAATTTTTCTCCATCAGCATACGGGCAACTGCCAATCCGTCCCCCCCATTGTTCCCCGGTCCGATCAGGAATATAAAGGGATGACTGTTGTCAAATATTTCAGTTATCCATGACACGATCTGCATGGAGGCCCTTTCCATCAGGTCTATTGAAGCAATTGGTTCATTTTTAATGGTATAAGCATCGATTTTTCGAACCTGCCCGGAAGTGAATATTTTCATTTGCATAAAAGATTATTCCAATCCCCAAGTTAAGATATTCTTTCCTTACATCATCCACAACATCAAATGTTTGAGGGGCGGTGAGGAAAAGATTTCTATATTTGTCGGATTAAAATAATCTCTAATCTAATTCTCCTGATATGTTAAAAGGACATCCCAAGGGACTTTTCATTGCATTTTTCGCCAACATGGGTGAGCGTTTCGGCTATTATACCATGATTGCCATTTTCGTTCTGTTTCTCCAGGCCAAATACGGATTTGATTATGCAAAAGCTTCCCAGTATTTCGGTTTATTCCTGGCTTGTGTTTATTTTCTCCCGCTTTTCGGTGGTATCATTGCTGACCGCCTGCTGGGCTATGGGAAGACCATTAGCCTGGGACTCATTGTCATGTTTGCAGGGTACCTGATGATCGCCATACCTACCACTATGGACGGGGGACTCCCGCTCATTATCTCCGGACTCGTAGTGATCAGTATGGGTACCGGGCTTTTCAAAGGAAACCTGCAGGCACTTGTCGGAAACCTGTACGATGACCCGAAATACAGCAAAAACAGGGATGTAGCTTTTAATATTTTCTATATGGGGATCAACATCGGTGCGATGTTCGCCCCGACTGCCGCCGAATCGATCAGCAATATGATGCTGAAACGTTACAATCTCTTCTACAAGGCAGATATCCCGGCACTGGCACACAAGTACCTGGGTGGTGATGCAGGTGTTGAAGCAAGCCTGAGGGGATTTGCCAGCGATCAGGGAGCATTTGCAGATATGGGCGGTGACCTTGTCAGCTTTTCGAAATATTATATCAACCACCTTGCAGAATCCTATCACTGGGCATTCGGTGTGGCATGCCTGTCGCTTGTGGCATCCATGCTGATCTTCTGGGGATTCAGGAAGTATTACAAACATGCTGACCTGACCGAAAGACAGAAGGCCAAGGATGAGACGCTGCGGGGCAATATGGTCGTTCTTACACGCACACAGGTAAGGGAGAGGATGATTGCCCTCTTCCTGGTATTCTTTGTGGCCATGTTCTTCTGGATGTCATTCCACCAGAATGGTGCAGCCATGACAGTGTTTGCGAGGGATTATACCGTTGATTCAGTCGGCCGGTTTACCAATATCTGGTTCGACCTGTTCGGATTGCTGCCTATATTCCTCTCCCTCATCGGATTGATTTTTGTGATCCGCAAAAAGAGCACAAGGACCCATAAACTGATAGGTGCACTGGCATTTGTCGGGTTTGCCATCATTGCCTATCTGCGGATCAGCGGGTACTCGGATTCGAATGACTTTACCCCTCAAAAATTCCAGCATTTCAATCCATTCTTCATCGTTGCCCTCACCCCGCTTGTCGTGGGTTACTTCACCTGGCTGGCATCACGGGACAGGGAACCTTCGGCCCCGAAGAAGATCGGTATTGGCATGATCATTACCTCAGTAGGTTTTACCGTTATGATCATCGGCTCCCTGAGCCTGATGGGTTATTCCCCGGGTGATATCGGCGAGATCAGGGCACCGTCTGACAGGCTGGTCGGACCCTACTGGCTCATCACAACCTATTTCACACTGACCATTGCAGAATTGTTCCTCAGTCCCATGGCATTATCATTCATCTCCAAAGTCTCACCGCCCCAGTACAAGGGTATGATGCAGGGAGCATGGCTTGCCGCCACAGCCATTGGAAACTACGGCGTGGCCCTGGTCGGGATCTTCTGGAACAAGGTACAGTTATGGATTTTCTGGGGGATACTGGTGGTTGCCTGCGTGCTGGCTGCGTCCTTTATATTCTCCATCCTGAAAAGGCTCGAGAAAGCCACGGAATCATAATTCTCAGGAAACCAGACCAAGACTTAATAGCCGGGATTATTTTTTCCCGGCTTTTATTATGGGAGTATATTGCTGCATGGGGATCCGGTAGGAGATGGAATAATTAAAAGTTACCGTAACCCGGTTCGCACCCGTGCCAAAACCCGGGATATTATACGGGTCCATCCCCATTGTCCCGGACGTGTAAAACCTGATGTTCATAAATACAGACCATCCCATGAAAAAATTCCGGAACACCTCTGCCCTCATCCCGCCGACCAGGCTGATCCAGTGCGCATGCATCTTGTGTTTTTCAATCTGTCCACCGCTGAAATCACCCCAGTACTCATCGGGGACCGAAATATTCTCAGCCTGCTGATTGAAAAGGGAAAAACCATATCTTCCCCCTACATACATCATCTCGTAAACGTCCACCTGTTTATCATAATTTAACAGGTTTACATCGGTCCCAATCCTGGCAAACATTCCACTGGATTTATAGTCATAGTTATCCCTGCTTATCTTTACATGCTGGTAACCAAGATCGATAACAGGGTAAAGATCCTGTTTCATTTCATAATCCACAGAAATCGTATAGACCATCCTGTCAGGATCATAATACAAAAGTGCCAGGCTGGCCAGGTCATAGCTGATCCTGGGTCCCCGTACCCTCATACCATCCTGGGCATACAACTGGACCATGAGCGCCAATAATGCCAGCAGGCTAAAGGAATATTTTAAGGTTTTCTTCATTCTCCAGGTTGGCAACGTTAATTATCAAAGAAACAGAATCTATAAAATGCCTGGTATATGATAATCCGTTCATCTCAAAGGTATTGGTAAAGCCTCACTCATAAGAGACAAGGACAGGCACCACGGTATAATTGATGATCAATGTGTCAGCCAGGCTATCTGCATGTAAGATCATGGTACTTGATAATGCATTCATATCCATGGGAAAACTGAATGTGGTCACAGAGTTTGCACTGTCATATAACAGGCTGTCCTTTCCCGACCCGTACAGGGTGAAATTGTTAACGAATACATCCACCTCCTGTTCACCGTCCCACCCGTAAAATCCGGCATTGACCACAGACACCACAGATT
>DAOUVF010000368.1 GCA_030667765.1 Bacteroides sp. | reverse complement strand
TGTTGGATCCATCGAACCTTCCCATGCAGCCTCGAGATCGGGTAATATGGCCGGACCCTGCTCCATGAGACGGGTGGTAACCGTCTGGTTTACGACAACATTTGGATCGTCCAGCAATTGGAGCAATGCTTGTATTTCCTCCCTGTTCATGGTCATTTCAGCCTTCGGAGCATAGATGTTCGAGGGTGAATTTAATTAATTTATTAACAATCCCTTTATAATCTTCTGTGAATTCACGAGAAGAACGGTTTGCTATCATGGCACACAGGGTCACAGCCTCATGTCCGAGAAGCTTTGCCAATCCAAATAAAGCGGAACTTTCCATCTCATAATTGGTGATACGGAGATCCCGGTACCGGAAGTTTTCCAGTTTGTCATTCAATTTTGGGTCCATAAGTTGAAGACGGAGCTTTCTGCCCTGGGGACCGTAAAACCCGGGTGCTGAAATAGTAATGCCGCTATGGGTCTCAGGCGGGAACAATCGGAACAGATCATCGGATGAACGGACAAAATAGGGATGGGCAAAGAGAGGGGGCCAATCTGCATGCTCCATAAATGCCTTTTCCATTGCCAGGTCGGCAACTTTATTCCTGTCCGCGTAAAAGTTCAGCACCGTGTCAAAACCTGCCGCATACCTGCTGAGGATGAAACTATTAATGGGAATATCTTTCTGGAGCCCTCCCGTGGTCCCTATCCTCAACAGCCGCAGGGTCCTGTGTATTGTTTTCATCCGGCGCTCATCCAGGTCAATATTGGCGAGTGCATCCAGTTCATTAAGGACAATATCCACATTATCGGTTCCAATTCCAGTGGAAAGAGCGGTGATCCTTTTCCCCCGAAAACTGCCAGTGTGGGTCACAAATTCCCTGTTTGACCTGCGGATCTCGATGGAGTCAAAAAAGGCAGACACCATTTCCACCCGGTTCGGGTCCCCGACCAGGATGATGGTATCCGCAATGTCACCGGGAAACAGCCTCAAATGGAAAATACTGCCATCCCCATTCAGTATCAATTCAGAGGGTTCGAAACACATATCACAAAAAAACATCAATATTTGCCCCCTCCGCAATATAAAATAGTATATTTTTACACAAAATTTGTTGAAACATAAAACCAGAACCTATGAAAAGCAAACAAACACTCGTTATTACAGCAATTGTAATCGGACTATTGTTATTGATATTCGGCAGCAGGATGTTTTACGTTATCAGGCCCGGGGAAAGAGGGCTCGTTTTCAGGACCATCAGCGGTAAGCTGGATAAGGACGCCATCAGGTCTACGGGACTGAATACCATTGCCCCCTGGAATAAATTATACAAATACAACGTCAGGGAACAGCAGCGGGACGAGGCCATGGATGTACTCGATAAAAACGGATTGTCCATCAATGTGGATGTCACCGTACGTTTCAATCCAATATACAACAGGATTGGCTATCTGCATGAAGTATTCGGCACAGAGTACGTGAATACGCTTGTGATTCCTGAGTTCCGCTCCTCCGTCAGAAAAGTTATGGGAAGGTTTACGGCCGAAGAGATCTACTCGACCAAGCGAAATGAAGTGGAAACCGCCATTATCGATGAGACGGCCATTATTTTAAAGGGAAATGATATTGATATGCGGGCCCTGCTTATCCGCTCCATTAACCTTCCCGCGGACATCAAGGCAGCCATTGAAAATAAACTTACCCGGGAGCAGGAAACACTTGCCATGACCTATATCCTTGAGAAGGAAAAGCTGGAAGCTGAACGGAAAGTGATCGAGGCGAGGGGGATAGCTGATTATAACCGGATCGTTAGTGCAAGTCTGACCAATAATATCCTCAAGCTTCGGGGCATTGAAGCAACCAATAAACTGGCCGAATCAGCAAATTCGAAGGTAGTCGTTATAGGCAGTGGAAAGGACGGAATGCCGCTGATCCTGGGTGGAAATAACTAAACCATGCTGCAAAGGGTACAGACAGTGTACCTGCTTGCTGCAACTGTCTTGATGTCTCTCATGCTATTTCTGCCATTGGCAGAGATAGCGGCTGAGGGCAGAGGCATTTATCAAGTGTTGAGCAAGGGTTGGTACATCACGGGAGGAGTGACTGCTGAACTGGCGATGGCTACCTGGCCGGTATTTATCCTTGCCCTGGTCCTGGCCCTGCTACCCTTAATAAATCTATTTCTGCACAGGAGTCGGAAATTACAGATAAGGATTTGTATTTACTCCATCATCCTGGCCTTTGGATTGATAGGATTGATCTATTATTATTTTGTTGTCGGATTCAGGCAATTGGATGAACCAGCCTATGCACTCCGGTTTCCCCTGGTTCTGCCAGCCATTTTCATTATCCTGATATACCTTGCATTCCGCGGGATACGGAAGGATGAAATCCTTGTCCGGTCACTGGACAGGATCCGCTGAAGAATATTTAAGAAGAGGAAATGATCACCATGTTGCTGGCATCGGTGATCTTTTCACAATAATGACATTTTAAGCCGACAGGACTTCTGGATACCAGTTCAAACCTGGTCCTGATCTCCTCGTTGTTGGTAATGCATACAGGGTTTACGCATTTGACTATGCCTTCCACTTTTTCGGGAATTTCCACGAGTCTTTTTTCAACGACTTCATAATCACGGATAATATTTACCTTGACATCCGGAGCGACGAGTGCGATCCTGTTCAGATCATCTTCTGCGAAGAATACATCGCTCAGCTTCATGATGCCCTTCAGTCCCAGTTTCTTACTCTCCAGGTTGGTCCCAAATGTCATCATCTTTTCAATATGGTCCAGTCCCAGGATATCAATCACCTTGAACAGGCTTTTTGCCGGGATGTGATCTATCACGGTTCCATCCTTAATGGCACTGACTGATAGTTGTTTACGGTCCTTCATATATTTATTATTTATTTAGATCGAGTATGGAGGTGATGATGGCCTGCCTGGTAAATACACCGTTCCTGGCCTGTGTGAAATAATATGCCTTCATATTGCTATCGACATCTTCGGTGATCTCGTTCACCCGGGGAAAGGGGTGCAGGACCTTCATGTTGTCTTTTGTATTCTCCAGCATATCGTTCTTGAGGATATACACATTTTTCACCCTTTCATATTCGATGGGATCTGAGAACCTTTCTTTCTGGACCCTGGTCATGTACAGGATATCTGCTTCTGCGATGATATCTGTGAAATCCTTGTGCTCATAGTACTTCAATCCGAGTGTATCGAGATGCTGCTTATATTTATCGGGCATCTTAAGCTCATCGGGAGATATGAAGTTGAAGGTTGTTTGGAATTGGGACATGGCCATCAGCAGTGAATGAACAGTACGGCCGTATTTCAGATCCCCTACCATGAAAATATTCAATCCGTCCAGCTTTCCCTGGGTTTTCTGGATGGAATACATATCAAGCAGGGTCTGGGTTGGATGCTGGTTGGCACCATCACCGGCATTCACAACCGGGACCGATGATACCTCGCTGGCATAGCGGGCAGATCCTTCAAGCGGATGGCGCATGACGATCAGATCACAATAATTACTCACTATCTTGATCGTATCATTCAGTGTTTCCCCCTTGGTCACGCTGGTCGTGCCTATATCGGAAAATCCGATGATCTTTCCCCCCAGTTGGTTAACTGCACTCTCGAAACTCAGGCGGGTCCGGGTGGAAGGTTCAAAAAACAGGGTGGCGACTACATATCCATCGAGTATTTGTTGTTTGGGCT
>DAOUVF010000040.1 GCA_030667765.1 Bacteroides sp. | reverse complement strand
CTCAGTATCCATGGTGCAGGGTAGTTGGGTGTTCCCGGATGGCATAAAATGGCCAAACCGCTCTGCTCTCCCCCGGAACCAAAGGAACCTGAGAAATCCATCCAGGGACCCGCAATGACCTGAAGCCTTTCCGGTGCAACAGGACCATCTGTGGATGTAAAAACCAGATCATCAGGCAGTTTAATACGCGTGCATAATCCACCATAGCCTTTTTCATCATCAGAGCCGCCCAGGCTGACACCGGGGACAAGCGCCTGCAGGGAGATCTCAAAATCCATGCATCGAATCCCTGATTCCATTTGATGAATGACTATGCTTGTATTTTCTTCAATATAAGCTTTGCCATTTTCATAGTTGGGGGATTTCCATAAAACATTGAGATCCAGGGATGCCGTATTATTGTCTGTGCTTATAATCATTTCAACCACCTCCTGTGAAATGTCTTCCATGATCCAGCCATCACCGATGCTCTGATCGTTGATATAATGTTGGTGCCAGGACCAGTAGATGCCCCTGTGATATGGATGATCTGCAGGGGATTCTTCGGTCAGGGTATCCCCGTTCGGGGCAAAAAGAGGATGGAGGTAGTTATTGCAGATGTATTTCCCGCCTAAGGTCTTTGGCTCTTTTTGATAAAAAAATACTGCCTTATCATTTTCAAATAGTTCTATCCCCTGATCACTTTCCTTAAAACTAAAAGGAGAGTGTTTATCAGAAGAAGGGCCACATGAAGAAATAAAAAGGATCAGTGATAAAAGTTTTGAATATCTCATTGCTTTGATCACAGTGTCCTGGTTCAATATCAGACAATTTTACGATTTACGGGGTCCCATTCCACCCTGCGCTTTTCCAGGTAGGATTTGTTCGCCATCACACAGGTAACACCTTCCTCAAATGCCATTTCGATGTTGCAACTGGTCTGCTTTCCATTACGTATACATTCTAACCATTCCTTTATGTGCAGGTGGGTTACGTCTACCCTTCTGCCATTGATATTGGTGGTGGTTAATCCCCTGGATGCATAATATTTTTCTGTTGCAGAGGTAATGGCATCGACATCTCCTCCTGAACCCGGACTGATGGAGATCATGGGTCCGTCAGTATCAATGATGCCCTTTTTAATCTGTTCCGCATAACGGGTTGAATCCCAGTCAGCAGTGATGCTCAGGGATCCTCCCAGTTCCATATTGGCATCATGCCCGTTAAATACCCGTCCCCTTGGCCGGCTGGATGCAAGGTTTGCGCTGTAAGTTAATGTCATCTCTTTCTCAGGATATTCAAAGACGGCATTCAGGACATCAGGTATTTCCCGGTTGTCCTTCCAATAATAGATACCACCTGAAGCCACTGCAGATTTTGGGATACCTATTCTTAACAGCTGGTTCACCGCATCAAATTCATGGGTGAATAACTGGCCTAGCATGCCCATGTCATAAGCGAAAAATTTTGTCCAGTTATAGTACCGGTCGATGGTAAAAGGTTCGTAAGGGCCAGAACCCAGCCACTGTAGCCAGTCTATGGAATTCTCATCTCCTGGTTTCAGATTGCCATCACTGTCAAGATGTCTTATCCATGCTCCGCTGGCTGTATTACGGTTGGTAGTCGTCTCGACCAGGGTGATCTTGCCCAGGATATCCCGCTTAATGATTTCCTTGGCCTGCTGGAAAATAACATTCTGTGTGATCTGGTGCCCCAATTGAAATACACGGTCACTGTTTCTTACAGTATCATATACTTCATAAAGTTCCTCCTCGGTCCGGCAAATACTTTTTTCACAATAGACATGCTTTCCGGCTTTGACCGCTTCGCTTGTGATATGGGCATGGTGATGATCAGGAGTGGCAACGATCACTGCGTCAATATCTTTATCGTTCAGCAGATCCTGATAGCTTTTGTATCGTTTGGCCGGGAGGTTTTGTCCGGAATTACCTCCGGGACGAACCTCATTGGCCGCCGTGGCGAGTCCCCTTTCAGCATGCAGGTCAAAAACATCACAAATCCCGGTAACCGCAACATTCAAGTCTTCCTGTTCAAGCCATTCAGCCAGTGTACCATTCTTCTCCCTGCTTTTTATCTGATCCGGGTGCATGAAACCAAGAGAATTCGATAATTGATTTGCCCTGTTTCCGAAACCGATAAATCCCACCCTAAGCAGATCTCCTTTTTTTCCTTCAGCGCCTGAGATGACTTCGGGCGCTTTTAAATCATCAAGCCCAAGTTCTTTGATGACAATTGATTTTTTATTCCTGTCAAAATCTAATTTCCGCAGAGTTTCATAAGCGAAAAAACCCAGTACCGGTATACCGGCCAGAGCCTTGAGTATGGTCCTGCGTTTGTAGGTTTTGTTTTCATTCATATTGGTAAGTTCTTTTGCCATTATTTTATTCCTCCTTCATGGTTTTGGATTTCGAAAATCTTGATATAAATATATCCAGTCCAATTATTGAACCGGTAGGAAAGGCGACCAGAATGATCAGGGCAACAGCCTCGATCAGGGTTTTATTGAAAATCAGGCAGTTTCCCTCAGTAGCTAAGCTGTATTCCAGGCCAATCAACGGCGGACTATTTAAATAATACAGGAATACAAGGGAGGCACCTGCAATGGCAGCCAGCCTGGTAAAAAGCCCCAGGATTAATCCCAATCCTATGGCTATCAATCCCCATGTATTCAAGAAATCCACCACCTGCAAAACTCCATCATGTGATATGATCCAGTTGGCGAATCCTTTTAAAATCCATTGAGATTCCCTTAAAAATACAGCTGATGACCAGTTTGGAATAAGCAGCTTTGAAATTCCTTCATATAAAATTTGCCAGCCGATCAACAATCTTAAAAGAACCAGCGTAGTTAGTTGAAATGTTGTGAATGTTTTTGTACTTTTCATTTCATAAATTTTGCAAAATATAAGTTAACGTAAGATATTGTCCGTTAAATGATAACTTTGTGACAATAAACAAAAGTAATTATAATTAATTAATTGACACAATAATATGAAGAGAAGACAAGCTATAAAATCCCCGGACAATGCTTGCCTTGCTCCTGTGATGAAGAACCTCTGATAGCAATTAGCAAATTTCAAACATTGCTTTGAATTCAAAAGAACGTTTTATACGGACACTGGCGGGGGGTAAGGCAGACAGGATGCCAGTTACCATGCATCATATTATGCCCTCCTTCCTTGAGAATTTTATGGATGGGATCTCCGGTCTGGAATTTTTTGACTTTTTGGGAATAGACCCGATCAACTGGGTTATGGCGTATCAATATTCACCGGATAAGGGTGAATTTTTTGATCCGCTCCATACAAGCCTGGGGTTTCTGGAAGCTCGAAGGGTATGTTCGGATAGTTGGCAGATAGAGCTTGAGCCCATGGAAGATCTCAATTATAGCACGCAAAGATTTAATATCATAACACCGGGTCAAAAGCTTTCGATGGTGCTGCAATCAAATGAACACACAACCTGGCTGGCCGAGCATCTGGTGAAGGAAAAGTCAGACATCGATGTCATTTCAAAATACATGACTTATCCACTTTGTGATGTGCAGGAGATCAACAGGGCAGCAGATGAATTTGGCAGCAGGGGATTGATCCGCGGGCATATCAGCGCTTTCGAAGGTTTCGGGCAACCCGGATGCTGGCAGGATGCAGCTTGCCTCTATGGCATTGAAAACCTGATCATGGCCAGTCTGGAAGACCCTGAATGGGTACATGCTTTTTTAAACATCCTGAAAGAGCGTAAAAAAGTATATATTAACTCATTAAAGGGTACAAAATATGACCTGCTGGAGCTGGGTGGCGGTGATGCATCAACCACTGTTATTTCACCCGATATTTTTAATGAATTTGTGGCTCCATATGACGCTGAATTGATAGAAGCTGCACATCAGGCCGGGCAAAGGGTTGTCTACCATACCTGTGGTGGCATGATGCCCATACTGGAAGACATTGCTGCTATGAAACCGGATGCCATGGAAACATTTACACCCCCGGCCATGGGAGGAGATGTGAATCTGAAGGAGGCAAAACGGCGGATTGGGGACAAGGTATGTATGATCGGGGGACTTGACCAGTTCCATTTTTTTAAAGGTTGTACAGTGCAGGAGACCAGGGATGAAGTACGGCGTTGTTTTGAGGAGGCAGGTGAAGGTGGTGGATTTATCCTGTCACCTTCAGACCATTTTTTTGAGGCTGATACAGAGTTATTAAAAGCCTTCGCGGATGAGGCATTAAATTGTATTTATTGAAATCAATGAACAATACCAGGCAAGAAACCAACAGGTCTTTTCTCTTTTTCATAGCGATTACAGCTGCGTTGGGAGGATTTTTATTTGGATACGATACTGCCGTTATTTCCGGCACTATAAGTTTTGTCAAGGGGAAGTTTGAACTGAATACAGCTATGGAAGGCTGGTTTGTCAGTTCCGCGCTTGTCGGTTGTATCGCGGGTGTGGCTTTTGCAGGTGAATTATCGGACCGTTTCGGGAGAAAATATTCATTGATTGCATCTGGACTCCTGTTCTCAATTTCAGCCATTGGTTGTGCCTTGTCGGGTTCACATACTGAACTTATCATCTTCCGGTTGATCGGTGGAATTGGTGTTGGGGTTGCCTCAATGCTGTCCCCGCTTTATATTTCAGAGATTTCACCGGCAAGGGTACGGGGACGCATGGTAGCCCTGTACCAGTTTGCCATTACCATGGGCATATTATGTGCCTATTTTGCAAATGCTTATATGCTGAATCTGAGTGAATCCCTTACTTCACTGAACCCTGACGGAATCTGGCACAGGTTATTTGTCGAGGAAGTTTGGCGTGCCATGTTTGGCAGTGAAGCAATTCCTGCCCTCCTGTTTTTTGTCACCATGTTCCTTGTCCCATCCAGTCCACGCTGGCTGGCCACAAAAAACAGGAACGCCGAAGCGGGTAAGGTGCTGGAAAGAATCAATAACAAAGAAATTGCCGAAAAAGAACTGGAATCTATCAAGATGGCCATTGCCAGGGAATCTGAGGGTTCCTGGTCGGTATTACTGCAAAAAGGCATTCTTGTTGCGGTAATGGCCGGGGTGGGTCTGGCTTTATTTTCCCAGTTCACGGGTATCAATGCCATCATATATTACGGACCGCGAATTATGGAAGAAGCCGGGATAAAACTGAGCGATGCTTTGGGAGGTCAGGTAATCATTGGTTTTGTAAACATGGCAGCCACCATTTACGCGATTATGAAGATCGATCAATACGGGCGGAAAAAACTCATGAAGGGTGGCATTACTGGCATGTTTCTGTCACTTATCATAGTGGGTATATTGTTCCTGTCAGGAAAAACCCAGGGCCTGATTTTGTTGATTTTCATTTTAACATTCATTACTTCATTTGCCATTGGCTATGGCCCTGTGATCTGGGTATTGTTATCGGAGATTTACCCGACAAAGGTCAGGGGACGCGCCATGTCAGTTGCTACCCTGGCCATTTGGGTGGGCACCGCGATCATCGGGCAGGTGGTACCATGGATGCTGGAAACACTGACCCCTGCAGTAACATTTTTCGTATTTGCGATCTGTTGCATTCCGGTCCCATTTATATTAAAAAGGATCCCTGAGACCAAGGGGATGTCATTGGAGGAAATTGAAGAGTTATGGCAAACACAATAATAAATATTACATCATGAGAAAATTTCTAGCAAGTATGAGCCTGGTGATATGCAGCCTGGCAATCATTTACGCACAGACAGAAAAGAGTGCACAATCAGGCTCCGCAGAGGCAGAAAGCGGGAAAATCCGGATCGCGTCCTGCCAGTTCCCGATTTCATCTGACATCATGGAGAATCTCCGGTGGATAGAGAAACAATTGACCGAAGCAAAACTTCGCAAGGTGGATATTGTTCACTTTCCCGAATGCGCCTTATCGGGTTATCCCGGTGTTGATATGGAATCACTTGATGATTTTGACTGGAAACTGCTGCAAAAGGCAACTGATTCAGTTTTGACCCTGGCAAGGACCTTTAAGACCTGGGTAATCCTTGGATCAATCCATCCACTAAGCGAAGGCAATAAACCTCATAACTGTTTATACCTGATCAATCATGAAGGAGAGATCCTGGACCGGTATGATAAACGATTCTGCACATCAGGGGATCTGCAATGTTTTTCGCCCGGGGATCATTTTGTGAACTTCAAAGTGAATGGTGTGGATTGCGGACTGCTGATCTGCTATGATATACGGTTTCCGGAACTGTACCGTGAATACAGGAAATCCGAAACGGACGTGATCTTTCAATCATTTCATAATGCACGGCAGGGTAAGGGAAGCATTCATCCCATCATCATGCATATAACTGCACAGGCACGGGCGGCAACCAATTATTTTTATATGTCCCTGACGAATTCATCGGCTCCCGAAAGCTGGCCATGTTATTTTATTACACCGGATGGACTGGTTCGTAATAAGCTGGAAAAGAATGTGCCCGGAATTTTAATCTCTGATATTGATACCGGGGAAAAATATTACGATGCGAGCAAAACATACAGGTCAGGTGCTATCAATGGTATATTAAACAGTGGTGAAACAGTCAGTGATTCTCTTTCATTGAACAAGCAAAGACATTAATTATAAATAGTACAGGTTATGAAAATCAGATCTTTAAATAAAATGAAGTTGGGCTTTATCCTGGGACTTATCCTTATTCCGGCATTGATATATGGTCATCCCTATGTCGATGGACCGGATGATGGTGAGTGCATCTGGACTGATATATTGGATCTTGGCATAGAAGGAAAGGGCTGGAAGGATGATCCACTGTTGTACAACCGTTTACCGGCAAAGGCAGAGACCATGGTTCGCGATGCTGTGTGGGGCCTGAGCCATCATACTGCCGGATTCTATGTACGGTTTAAAAGCAATGCCACATCAATCAAGGCAAACTGGAAACTGACCGGGGATAGACTAGCAATGCCACATATGGCTGCTACCGGCGTCAGCGGACTTGACCTTTATGTTAAAAGGGATAATGGATCCTGGCACTGGTTGGGAATTGGTAAACCCGACAGTATTGAAAATACAGTCACACTTGTGGAGGGTCTTAGCGAATCCCCGCGCGAATATTTATTGTACCTGCCATTGTATAATGGGATTGAATTCGTCAATATCGGAGTTCCTGCAGCATTTAAGATTGAGCCTGTGCCACCTGAGAAGGGAAAACCGATAGTATTTTATGGCACTTCCATTACACAGGGAGGTTGCGCCTCTAGACCGGGAATGTGTACGACAGCCATACTGGGCAGGCGGTTAAACCGGGAATTTATTAATCTGGGATTTTCAGGCAACGGGCGAATGGAGCCCGAAGTTGCAGAATTGCTCGCGGAGCTGGATCCACTGGTCTATTTTATCGACTGTCTTCCTAATATGGCTGCAGATAAAGTAGCTGCCCGGGTTGAACCATTTGTAAACATATTGCGTAAAGCCCATCCCGACACCCCGATTGTACTGGCCGAAGACCGCACTTACGATGATGCATTTCTGATCGAAAGTAAAAGGCTTAGAAATATGGAGAGCCGTAAAGCTTTAAGGACTGCCTATGAGAATTTATTGAATAGTGGTACCCGGAATTTGTATTACCAGATAGCAGAAGGACAGCTTGGGGTTGACGGGGATGGCACAGTTGACAGCTCACATCCCACAGATCTGGGATTCTATCGGCAGGCGGAGGCTTACCAGTTAATCCTGGAGAATATCATTAAGGGAAGCACGTCAGGGTTATGAAAAGGAGAGAATCATCCATATTGGTTTTGTTATTGTTGATCATATGGCCGGGTGGTTTATTTTCCCAGGAAGATAAATCCCATTTCAGCGAAGTGTTTAACCGGGAAAAGCCCTACAGGATATTCCTGCCGGATGATTATTCCACCTCCGGAAAATCATATCCCGTGATATATTATTTCCATGGAAATAAGGGAAGCCATATCTCGCGCCTGTCAGATGAAATGGCAAAGCTGGTGAAAGAAAACCCCGTAATCGTTGTTGCCTGGAACGGACGGTCGGTCGATTCAGATATCCGGCCATATAACATCGGATACCATTCCAATATCAACTATGAGACCCAGTTCAAGGATTATTTCCTGGAGTTTGTCAGGCATATAGATTCACAATACCGCACCCTGACAGACAGGGCAAACAGGGCTATCATAGGTCAAAGTATGGGAGGGATCATGACTTTCTTTATTGCCGGAAAGTATCCTCAACTGGTTGGCACTGCTGTTAACTCCAAAGGCTCGCCCGAGTTTTTTATCGGTTATCCGGATAATCATACCCTGTACTGCGTCCGCTATATGTTTAAGAACCTTCACGGGGTGAACCTGAGATTTCACAACAGCAGCAACGGGGAACTGGCTTACCTGAATGATGAGGTACATGCAGGAGCCCTGCAGGAAGGCAAGCTGGCATATGAGTACCAGGTTTATGAAGGGGGACATAGTTTAATGCCCCTGGATTTGAACGACGCCTTTGATTTTGTATTAGAATCCTTCAAAAAACCATTGCCTGCACCGGAGCGCTGGCACCATGCCGAACTTTATCCCGATTTTGAGATCTGGGGGTACGAGGTAGAAAGCAATCTGGCTGAACCCGGGTATATTGAAATGAAGGGCGTCACAAAAGGAGGGATGGGGATCACAACCAGGAAATGGCAACCTGATGGATGGATCATTCCAGGTGTCCTGATAAAAGTAAAAACACCTCCTCTCTATGATCCAAATACCGCCTATACATTGCTTGACTATAATGAAACACTGGACAGCAAGGAGATACTCAGCCTGGAGAGTGATGCAGAAGGCAGTATTGGTTTCTCAGTAAACCACGAGCGCCATCAGATCGGTATTTATAAAAAGAAGGATCCGGCTGAAATCGTTTATCTGGCACATAAGGTGAATGACAGGGATATCTTCCTTGAACAAAATGAAATAAGCCGGTTAAAACTTCGCCTGCTGAACAGGGGCGGCAGCATCGCTAAAGATGTAAAAGTGGAAATTAGCTGTTCACATCCCGATGTTACCATAGATAATCCTTTAATTGAAATTGGAGAACTGTTGCAGGGTGAACATGTCTGGATAGAACCTGACTTTAAGATCATCGCATCCAACCGGCCTCCGGCTGACGGGTCCCCATTCAGGTTAAAGTTCCA
This sequence comes from Bacteroides sp., assembly GCA_030667765.1. GTDB lineage: Bacteria > Bacteroidota > Bacteroidia > Bacteroidales > SM23-62 > SM23-62. The sequence goes on along the minus strand of DAOUVF010000040.1, from coordinate 3,493 downwards.
TCTTAACATATCCGATAAAAAAAATACCTGGGTGGATGAGTTTGAGGCACCGGTAATGTATGATGTCCCTGAATTCACCAATATCGGGATAGATGACGGGGATAGTGAGATCTTTGGCAGCGGCAACGGGAATAACATAGCAGAACCCGGTGAATCCATTATGATCTATGAGATAAGCCACCGTACCAGGTTGTATTACGATGATCCTTATATCGATAATGAAAGGATACATGTGGACCTGCAACCAGATAAGTGGGGAGACGGATATGCTGTATCTTCAGTGATCCACATATCTGAAGATTGCCCCATCGGGCATGAGATAAAATTTCTTGCCAGTTATGAAGTCAAGGAATGGAAGACCATCAAAAGAAATGTAACTTGGGGGACTTTTACCATTACCATCGGTGTAGACACTGATCAATAAAATATATACTATGAAGAAAATACGATTATCCATTTGCCTGATCTTAATGATCATAACCTCGTTTGAGAATTCATCTTCCCAGGTCGCGATTGAAGCTGGTGATCCGCCCAATCCTACCGATATCCCTGGTTTTTATAAATCAAAGTTATCCGATATTCAAGAAGAGATAATGAATATTAAAACCGGAAAAGCTAAGGTCATAGCGATCTCTCCGGGTGGCCTGCCGGTTTACGCGGTGTATTACGGCACAAAAGACGATTTTCATTCCCAGGCCAATTATAATTCTGCCGTTGCCGCCAGGAATCCGGTTTATTATGCAAGAAAAGACAGCACTACCAAACCGGTGGTCTTTTACCTCGGTCCTGTTCACGGACAGGAAGTTGAAAATATCGTGGGCATGGTTAACCTGATCCATGTGGCCGAAACGGGCAAGGACTACCGTGGCAAGGAATGGGCTTCGCTGAAAAGTAAGATGGAGAAATGCAGGGTCATTATCGTCCCTTGTGCAAATCCGGACGGGCGAGAAAGGTGCCCGTATGACAGTTTCGTGGGACTCCCTACAAAGATCATGACAAAATATGGTCAGGGAACCCGGAAAGACGGATCTTTTTATGCATGGCCAGGTGCCAAAGCAGTGCATCCCATGGTAGGCAATGTGAAAATCCTGGGGGCGTATTTCAATGATGATGGGATAAACCCGATGCATGATGATTTTTTCTCGCCCATAGCCGATGAGACAAAAGCCATCCTGGATATAGCCCGCTCCGAGGTGCCTGATATGACAGTATCTTTGCATTCTCATGAAAATAAGCCCAGGATCCTTCCCGCTAACTATGTGCCCTGGTTTTTAAAGGAACGGGTACAGGATTTAACCAGGCGGCTGAATGATCGTTACGAAAAGTCCGGCCTGCCATATATCCCGCAAGAATATATTGGGGATCCCGGAATTGAAGATGAAAAGTTCCCTCCTCTTACGAGTTTTAATTTAATCAGTGCCTTGCATCATATTTCAGGCACCATGGCTTTTACATTTGAATGCAGTCATGGAACTACTTCCGAAAGGTTTCCTGAACCATTTGTCAGCCATAGCGATATAGTGGATATTCAGTTGAATTTATATGAGGAAATGCTGGACTATATACTGGAAAAAAGGCTGTACTGGGAATAGCCGGCAGTCATTCATAGTGTTTACCTGACCGAACATATATGTATTTAAACCGGGGGAAACTGAAATGAAAACAAAAATAAGTCGTCGTATTTTTTTTGCCACAGGATTGGGTTTGCTGGTACCTGTTCCTGGTTTCCCCCATCATCTATTTACAAAAGATCAACTAAAACTTAATCAGGAATTCATAAATCAAACCAAAAGAAGAATTGAAAGAGAAATCCTTCAGGCCATGGAGAAAATTTATCTTCATGAACGGGAAACTTTTGATGATAATTATAATTCAGGGAATAAGCTTATAGAAAAAATAGTAAGTTATTACGATTATCAGGCTTCCGGAATTTCGGTTCTGTCTGCTTTGGCATCTAATGGCAATGCTCGTGCACTAACTCTGATAAAGAAAATCCAGCAAAACATAAGCTATTACCAGCAAAATTTTTTCAGGACACAAATTGAAGAGCGCTTCTGGGAGGTTCCCTTACGCAGGCTTTTATTACATATTGCACTGGCATATAAAAAAATGGAGCCTGTTTTAAGCAAAGATGAAAAACAATGGTACCTGAAATTGGTCGAGGAACAAGTTCCCCTGGCAATTGAGCACAACAAAAACTTCCTGCCGGGAGAAACAGACTTATACCTAACTACCAATAACCACACTGCCATATTTATGCAAGGCATATATTATTGTGGACAAGTCTTTAATCACCCGGAATGGGTGGATTTAACACTGGATTTTGCAGAACGCATGTATGAATCAGTCCATCCGGATGGCTATTTTGAAGAGAATACAAACGAAGCACATGAAGGCGGTCCCTCTCTAATATATACCAGGCTGACCATTGGAAGTTTATATGACGTATTGGATGGGAAAAAGCATCCTCGTGAAAAGTTCATCAAAGCCGGAAACTTTTACCGGTCGTTTATTAATTATCAATATAAAATGATTTCTGTCGCCGATGAGCGGACCAATTGTTTTAACTCCAAAGGTATTGATTACGGCCTGGCTGTGCACTCACTTACCGACCGGGGCAGGTACTTCATTGTTGATAACTTGGAGTCCATGGATTTCAGCCGTCTCTCTATTGAAGCTTTGGCAGTCATTTATCATGAGTTGGATTTAATGGAAACCGGAAATTGTGCTCTGCCGGAAAACCGGACCAATGGCAATGCCCGTATTACTCTTCCTCTTGGTGTTGTACGTAAAAATGGCTTTACCGCCGGCATATCTGCTCTTTGGGCATTAAACCGTATAAAAAGCCCTGCCAGCCATTATGCCATGGACCAGCAAAATATGTTGTATTTATCACATAAAAAGGCCGGATTAATATTAACAGGGTATAAATCAAAAAATGATCCCGGGTTTTCCACTTTCATGATTGGAGACGATGCTTATACTGTTAGAACAGGCGAATTAGAGATGGGTGACGGTTGGGCTGAAGCGCAACTTTATTATGAAACGTTCAATGCAAAAATTCGATGGGAAATTTCAGATACGGCAAGGTTGATTTTAAGTTCTGATTCAGATCAGATTATCACAACCAGTTTGCCTGTCATTGATGAGAAATACATAAAGACAGATACAAATTATATTGTCAAATATTTAAATGGATTCTCCCCTTATTCTAAAAACAATCTTTCAGGTCAGATAAAATCAGTGATTTTTAAATGGCAAATAAGATTGGTTATTGAATTTACCGTTTAATCTACTCACCTGATGATATCAATTACCTCTCTTACCGTTATTACAACCGTATTAGTGACCCTCACTGCTTGCACAAGGTCGGCTAACCTGAAAACTGCCGCCCCTGAAATACCAAAAATTGACCGTGTCATCCCACTTCCTGATGACCCCATAACTACAGCGCCAGGTCTCTTTTTTACTGAGAACTTTGAAATTACCGACG
>DAOUVF010000085.1 GCA_030667765.1 Bacteroides sp. | reverse complement strand
GTAGCTGCAAAAACCGGATCACCCTTCTTGAATTGTGTTACCTTGTTGCCTACCGATTCAATTTCACCGGCCAGCTCTTGCCCTAGTATTTTAATTCTTGGTTTTCTTATACCAATCATTATTCGCACGAAAAGCCAGAGCAAGATGGAGATGTCGAATCTTCGCAGTTCACAGTCCCCCGCTGTGACTGTTGCAGCATAGACCCTGATCAGTACTTCATTGTCTTTAGGAGCAGGTTTTTCCACCACTTTATATTCAAGAACATCCGGTGGTCCGTATTTTGTCCATACAATTGCTTTCATAAGTATATTTAGATTAGTCTACAACAATCTTTCCTGCGAGTTAGCAAAATCCATGTAAGTTGCTTGTTTCAATTTACGGCTTCTGCTGCCCAGCTTCAAATGCAGCCAGCAATTTACCTGTATAATCCGGCATAATTCCATGAGCAGCCGCTTCGGACAATAGTTGAGCCATGGGAATACCTTCGTCCACAAAGATTCGGACGTAGCCCTCCGGCTCGGCCAGGGTCAGGGCATGTTCCAGTGGCACGAGACCAAGGGGGATGTTGTTATGTGCCTCATGAGCGAGCGTCTGCAGCACAAGGATTTCGATGACGCTTCCCGTCCTCTCACCTTCTTCCGTGGCTGTAAGGAGGCGCTCCAATAGTCCCATTGCCTCATGAATGAAGCGATCTTCCCCTTCACTCTTATACATGGCTATGAGCACCCTGGCCAGGGTGACATGCTCGAATTCGTGCAGGTAACTCAGATCGTCATCAAAGGACAGTCCCCGCTCACGTGCCCAACCCAGTGCTCCATCCAATTTGCCCTGTCCAATCCACACACGCGTCTTCAAGGCTGCTATGGGACGCAGGTCGGGCATTGGGTTCCTGATATAAAGCCGTTCTGCCTTGTCGAGCAGGTCTAGAGCGCTGTCCAGGTCTCCCTCTGCATCCTTGAGTCGAGCCTGGGCAAGGCAGAGGTTATACTGCCCTTCCATTGACTTACTTTGCTTGCTCAGCTCCTCACTTCTCTGCAGGTACTCTCTGGCGGTTTCCAGATCGCCCAGTTCATAGTGTAGCTCAGATATTCCCCTGTACAGGTCCTCCGTTCCCAGGGGCATTGGTTCGCCCTGATCTGCCACGATTTGGATTGACTGCTCATATATACTTGCTGCCTCCTTTAGACGACCTTGCACCATCCTTATGTCAGCCAGGATAAATGTGAAACTGATGTAAGAGATGTCACCGCCCATCTTAAAACTAGCCTTGAGGTCGGTGAAGGACCTGTGGGCTTCCTCCAGGTCTCCGCTTTGCAAATGTATGAAACCCATGAGTGCTGCTGGGACTGCACGTTTCAGCCAATCATCCTCAGGTAAGAGATCGAGTGCCTGCTGGCTATACTTCAGGGTGCCGGGGACATCTCCTATAGCCTGGGCATGGTAGGCACGGGCGTTGGCAATCGATGCCGGCAGAGACCGGAATTGCTCCTCGTCCACCACGATCATCCCGGTGGAGGGGGTATCTGGTCCTTCACTCATGTCTAACGTAGTGTCCAGCCACCGTTCGGCGTCGTGTAGTCGGGCCTCGCAGGCCTCCAGCTCTCCGCAAATCAGCAAGGACCAGCCATAGTCAAGGCTGAGCACAGGCCTGGTAGCGACCATTTCATCCGGCAGCATTTTTACCCAGCCAAGCCAGGTAGCGTCCTGGCAAGTCTTGTTCATTGCTGGCCATGCAAGCTCTATCAGGCCCGCCGCCCGCACCAAATCTTCGGATGCAAGAGCGTGATGGACCGCATCGGCCAGCAGACCGTTCTGTTCATACCACTCGCTCGCCAGCCGATGCAGGGTAGGTACCCGATCGGGCTGCTCCTCCATCAAGCGCGTATGGAGAACCTCTGCAAAAAGGTGGTGATACCTGTACCACTGGCGCTTATCATCCAGCGGAACGATAAAAAGGTTGCCTCGCTCAAGGGTCTCCAGCAGCGCTTTGCCTTCTTCCTGGTTGGTGACGGCGTCACATAGGGGGCCGCTTAACCGGTCGAGAATGGAGGTTTGCAGCAAGAAGCTCCGGACGCTTTTGGCCTGGCTTTGCAGGACCTCTTCAACCAGGTAGTCCACGACGTACCGGTCATCACCTGCGAAGGCTTTGATGAACCCGGGAATGTCCTCCCGCCCCTGCATCGAGAGAGCAGCCAGCTGCAGCCCAGCGACCCAGCCTTCAGTTCTGGATTCCAGTGCGGCGATGTTTTCTGCCGAGAGGTTCAGGCCCATCACGTGGTTAAGAAATTCGGCAGCTTCGGAGGGGGTAAAACGCAAATCGGTGGCACGTAGCTCTATCAGTTGGCCCCGGACGCGTAACCGGGGAAGAGGTAGTTGTGGATCCTCACGGGTGGTGATGACCAGGTGCATCTGTGGTGGCAGGTGATCAAGCAGGAAGGTGAGCGCATTGTCAATCGGTTTGGAATCAATAACGTGGTAGTCATCAATAACGAGTGTAAAATTATCCTTGATGGTTGTGATTTCATTGAGCAGAGTTGTCAGAATCGATTCATCTGGCTGTGGCTGAGGGGATTGAAGCAAGCTCAAGGCCCTTTCTCCAACATTCGACTCAATCGTCTGCATGGCAGCAACGAGGTAAGCCAGAAAACGTGAGGGGTCATTATCCCCTTCGTCCAGCGACAGCCAGGCGACCTGTCGCTCACAAGTCGCGACCCATTCGCTGGCCAAGGTAGATTTACCAAAGCCAGGGGGAGCAGAGATAAGGGTTAGTTTGCGTTGTGAACCCTCGTTCAGCCACTCGATCAGGCGGGGACGCAGGACAACTTTAGAACGGGGGGGAGGGATGTAGAGTTTGGTTGCTAAAATTGGCTCGGGCGCAGATACAGGCTGTGTGTGTTTTTCAGGTACGGAGGAAAAATCGGTATCGGTTTTACCCTTAATGTCTTCGGAATTGGGAACTATCAGTCCCACATTGGAAATGGCATAGACTTTAATTGGTTTTTCAACATTCTTCAGTTTAAATGTCTTCAGCATAGAAGTCTTAATGGATTCCTGGTTTTTTATTTCGTCAAAGACCTTATCAGAGATAAAAACACTTCCCGGAACTGCCAGTGATTCAATGCGTGAGGCAACATTTACTCCATCTCCAATGATCTCTTCCTCACTGAATATAATGTCACCTGTGTGAATTCCGATTCTTACCGGTATGGCGGGATCTTTCTGGAAGCCAAGCTGCATTTCTATCCCGCATTTTACGGCATCAATAGCACTATCGAAAATGCTTAATGTACCATCACCATAGTATTGTAGAATCCTTCCATTGTGCTTTTCGGTAATGGAATTGAATATCTCTCGATGTTTATCCCTGACCTGGATTGCTTTCTCCTCATTATGCTGCATAAGGTTCGTATATCCCTCGATATCGGTAAACATGATTGCGGCAAGTTGGCGGGAGCGTGTCATATACACAAATTAACAAAATAATCTATAAACCTGTAACCTGAATATTTAATAAATCCCACACGCTTGTTAGATCTATGATAGATTTGGAAAAGATGCTGAAAATGACTCAATTTACATTCTGAAACCGCTGACAATGATCTACCTTACCAGAAGAGAACGATTCAATGCAGCACACAGGCTGTACCGGGAGGACTGGTCTGAGGAAAAGAACATGGAGGTATTTGGAAAGTGTTCAAATCCGAACTGGCACGGGCATAACTATGTGCTGTTTGTAACAGTTAAGGGAGAGCTGAAACCTGAATTGGGATATGTTGTTGATCTCAAGGTCCTCAGCCGCCTCATCAGGGAGCATATCATTGACAAGCTGGATCACAAGAATCTCAACCTGGAAGTAGAATTCATGAAAGACCGGATGGTGTCTACTGAACAGATCGCCATTGCCATCTGGCAGGAACTGGAGCCACCTGTTGGATCCCTCGGGGTGGAACTTCACTGTATACGCCTTGAAGAAACAGAAAATAATTTTGTTGAATATTTTGGTAAATAAGCGCATATCCTATGGAAATTATTAATAACGGCATCGGTCCGGCAGAGAACGAAGGATATAACAGGGTCGATAAATACGATGATCAAAAAACCGAGAAACTAACAGGATTATACAAACAGGTCCTGGATACCCTTGGGGAAGATGTCCGGCGGGAAGGCCTGGATCATACCCCGCTCCGGGTAGCAAAATCCATGCAGTTCCTGACACAGGGTTATGGTGCCGATCCCAATCAGATCATATCACAGGCAATGTTCAAGGAAGATTACAGTGAAATGGTAATTGTCAAGGATATCGATGTTTTTTCACTGTGCGAACATCATCTGATTCCCTTCCTTGGCAAGGCCCATGTGGCTTATATACCCAATGGTTACATTACCGGGCTGAGCAAGATAGCCCGCGTTGTTGAAGCCTTTGCCAGAAGGCTACAGGTGCAGGAACGGCTGACCATGCAGATCCGCGATTGTATCGAAGGTACACTCAAGCCACTGGGTGTGGCCGTAGTCATCGAGGCCAAGCATTTGTGCATGGTCATGAGGGGGATACAGAAACAAAATTCAGTTACTACTACCTCCGCCTTTACAGGTGAGTTCCTCAACAACACAAGCACACGCGAAGAATTCATACACCTGATCGGCACTCACCTCCTTTAACGTACTTACATTGTCAGGCAAATTTCCTTACTTTTATCGAAATTTTAACCAAACAATTATTGTAGGATGAAAGCTTATGTATTCCCCGGCCAGGGGGCACAATTCCCCGGAATGGGTAAAGACCTGTATGAAGAGTACGCTGAGGCAAAAGAACGCTTCGACGAGGCTAATGATATACTGGGATTCAATATCACCCGGCTGATGTTTGATGGTACTGAAGAGGATCTTCGCCAGACCAAGGTCACACAACCAGCCATCTTCCTGCATTCGGTGATACTGGCAGGTACCATTGAGGACTTTCAACCTGAAATGGTGGCCGGTCACTCCCTGGGTGAATTTTCTTCATTGGTAGCCAATAAAACACTTTCATTCGAAGACGGACTCAAGCTTGTTTCAAAAAGGGCTTCCGCCATGCAAAAAGCCTGTGAGGCCGAACCCTCCACTATGGCGGCCATCATTGGACTCGATGATAAAGTTGTGGAAGAAGTCTGTGCGGAGATCCCGGAGGTGGTGGTCCCGGCCAATTATAACAGCCCCGGCCAGATCGTAATATCCGGATCCATATCAGGTATTGATAATGCCGTTGAGAAGCTTTCCGAACTGGGAGCAAAACGGGCCATTAAACTGAGTGTTGGCGGAGCCTTTCATTCACCCCTTATGGAGCCGGCAGGGCAGGAACTGGAAACAGCTATCATGAACACACCGTTTGCAATACCTATATGTCCTGTCTATCAGAACTTTACTGCATTACCGACAAGTGATCCGGATACCATCAGGACCAACCTTGTGGCCCAGTTGACAGCCCCTGTCCGATGGGCGCAGACGGTCCAGCACATGCTTAAGGACGGTGCTTCCTCCTTTACCGAGGTTGGACCGGGGAAAGTTCTACAGGGATTGATCAAGAAGGTCGACAGGGAGATACCCACTGAAAGTGCATAATGCCGGGGCAACCGTTTTGATATATTTAGCAGGATTCCCGGACTGAAATCATTGTTTTTACCTAAATTTGCTTTTTTCATTACAAATAAGCGGAACTAGCTCCATCCTGCTTTACAAGAGATATTATGAAAGTATTAAAATTCGGAGGATCTTCAGTTGGCACCCCGGAATGCATTCTGAAGGTCAAATCCATCGTTGAAAGCCAGGTTGAACCAAGCGTAGTTGTAATTTCTGCTTTCCAGGGCGTCACCGACCAGTTAATTAAGGTGAGTAAGCTGGCTATGGAGAGGGATGACTCCTACAAGGATATGTTATCCGGGATCGAGCAGAGGCATTACCAGGCTGTCAAGGAACTTTTCCGGGTTAACCAGCAAAGCAATATTCTTGCCGGGATAAAAGTATTGATCAATGAACTGGAAGAGACGCTGCATGGAGTATTTCTACTGCAGGATTTGCCTGCAAAGACCCATGATACCATAGTTAGCTTCGGCGAAAGATTATCATCATTTATTATTTCCCTGAAAATAAATGATGCCTACCTGGTGGAGATCAGGGATCTTATCAAGACAGACAGCCAGTATGGCAAGGCTCATGTCCTTTTCAACCAGAGCTATCCATTGATAGCGGAGCATTTCAAATCCCTTCAAAAGTACGCAGTCGTGCCTGGCTTCATTGCAAGCAATGAGAAAGGTGAAACCACTACACTGGGCCGGGGCGGATCTGATTATACGGCGGCTATCATCGCAGCCGGTGTTGATGCATCTGTCCTGGAGATCTGGACCGATGTTGACGGATTCATGACAGCCGATCCGCGAAAGGTAGAAAAGGCCTATGCCATAGAATCACTGAGCTATGCTGAAGCCATGGAACTTTCCCATTTCGGGGCCAAGGTTTTGTATACACCAACTATCCATCCGGTCCTGGATAAGAGGATCCGGATCCACATCAAGAACACATTTTCCCCGGAGAAGAAAGGGACCGCTATCGGCATGCAGGAGATCGTACCGAGCCAGTCCCCGATCAAAGGCATCTCCTCTATTGACCATGTCGACCTGATCACCATACAGGGTTCTGGCATGGTGGGTGTCACCGGAACATCCATGCGCCTGTTTACGGCACTTGCCGGGCGGAATATCAATATTATCCTGATCACCCAGGCTTCCTCTGAATATTCTATCAGTTTTGCCATCCATCCGGATGCAACACAAGATGCAGAACTAGCCATCCGCGAGGAATTCAATCATGAGATCGAGATCATCCATTCCATCCGTATCCTGGTGGAAAAGGACCTGTCGATCATCGCCATCGTTGGGGAAAGAATGCGGCATACACCAGGCATATCTGCCAAGCTTTTTCAGGCCATGGGCAGGAACGGGATCAATGTGATCGCTATCGCCCAGGGATCCTCAGAGCTAAATGTTTCGGTTGTGATCAGCAACCATAGCCTGCGAAAGGCCATGAATGTCATTCATGAAGGTTTCTTCCTTTCACATTACAGGGAACTGCACCTCTTCCTGGTTGGAGTCGGGACCGTAGGTTCCCGCTTGCTCAATCAAATCCGCAGCCAGCAGGATAAGCTACTCTCGGATCATCACCTCAAGGTAAACCTGATAGGGCTGTCCAATTCGAAAAAAATGATCATTGATCACAACGGGATCGATATCGAAAGTTATGCAGACCTGCTCAGCGAAGTACAACCATCTGATCTGCAGCTGTTTACTAACCGGATAGCTGAATTAAACCTGCGCAACAGCGTTTTCATCGACTGTACCGCAGCCGTAGAGGTAGCAGAAAGCTATAAGCATCATTTCAATAACTATGTTTCGGTGGTCACTGCCAATAAGATTGCCTGTTCCTCAGCGTACGAAAATTACAGGGACCTTAAAAATACGGCACAGGCAAAAGGGGTGAAATTCATATTTGAAACCAATGTGGGGGCAGGCCTGCCTATCATCAATACGATGAATGACCTGATGAAAAGCGGTGACAGGATCCTTGAACTGGAGGCCGTGCTGTCCGGCACACTCAATTACATATTCAACACCCTGGATAAGGACAACCCCCTGAGTGATGTAATCAGGCAGGCCAAGGAACTTGGCTTTTCTGAACCGGACCCGAGAATTGACCTGAGCGGGGTCGATGTTATCCGTAAACTCATTATCCTGTCGAGGGAGTCTGGCTACAAGATCGAGGAAAAACAGGTAAAAGTCTCACCCATCCTGCCCGGGGAATGCTTTGAAGGAGACATTGAGGAGTTCTGGCAGAAAGTAAGTAAATATGATGATGAGTTTGAGCAGAAACGGGCAGCGCTTGAAAAAAACAATCAGAAGTGGCGTTTTGTCGCCCGTTTGAAAAATGGCAAAGCTTCTGTCAGCCTTGCCGAAGTAGGAGCTGATCACCCCCTCTACCACCTCGAGGGCAGCAACAACATCATTATGATCACCACGGAAAGGTATAAGGAACATCCCATGATCATCAAAGGATACGGAGCAGGTGCAGAAGTAACTGCCGCCGGTATGTTTGCCGATGTAATCCGGATTGCGAATATATAAATAATCATGGCTGAAGGAGTGCATATATTTTCGCCCGCCACTGTGGCCAATGTAGGACCCGGGTTTGATATCCTGGGGTTTGCCATTAACCGGCCGGGGGATGAGATACTGGTTGAAAAAACCGAAGGTGATGACCATATCATTGTAGACCGGTCAGGGGTTGGTCTACCCCTGGATCCAGAAAGAAACGTAGCCACGGTAGCGATTGATTCAATGCTGGGTCACTTGGGAAGCAGGCAGAAATTCCAATTGACCTTCCTGAAAAAGATAGCACCCGGCAGCGGGATCGGTTCAAGTGCTGCCAGTTCTGCTGGAGCTGTCTATGGTTCCAATGTGCTGCTGGGAAATCCTTATACGAGGGAGGAATTAGTGCCTTTTGCCATGAAAGGTGAAGAAACTGCGAGCGGTTCTGCCCATGCAGACAATGTGGCCCCTGCCCTGCTTGGGGGATTCGTCCTGGTCAGGAGCTATGATCCGTTGGATATCATCAGCATCCCCGGACCTGAACATATTTATTGTTCCGTAGTATACCCCGAGATCAGCATTGCAACCGAGGACAGCCGCAAAATACTTAAAACCACAGTCTCCCTCGAAAAGGCTATTACTCAGTGCGGGAATGTAGCCGGACTGGTAACCGGGTTGATCACCGGGAACTTTCGCCTGATAAGCGATTCCATGCATGATGTGATTGCAGAACCCATACGGTCTTTCCTTATTCCTGAATACGATGAGGTTAAAAAAGCCGCACTGGAGGCTGGTGCCCTGGGATGCAGCATTTCAGGTTCCGGACCCTCTATATTTGCACTGAGCAAGGATGAAGATACAGCACATAGGGCCGGGACGGAGATGGGAAAGGTTTTCGCTACTGCTGAGATTGGCAGCAGTGTTTTTATTTCACCGGTAAACAAACAGGGCATTAGGCTCCTGACAAAGGAATCATGAATTATTACAGTACAGAAGACAGACAGCTCAGACGGTCATTGAAAGATGCGGTCCTCGGTGGACTGGCACCGGATGGCGGACTATATATGCCTGAAAGCATACCTGTCCTTCCAAAAAAG
>DAOUVF010000275.1 GCA_030667765.1 Bacteroides sp. | reverse complement strand
TCTTTTCCAATAATATCCGGATCCTCAGCCAGTTCGAGGGCACGTTCGGACGAATACAGTAATTCTATCAGCCTTGCCCAGTGCATAGCCAGTGTGGCGTGGACCGGCTTTCCTCCCAGGGTTTCATACATCCTGTCGTACTCTACCTGGGCGAGAGGGGTGGCCATCCCATCTGCAGCATTCAGCCTCGATAGCGGCGTTGCATGGTAAACTCCGGAATCCTGTCCATCTACGAAACCTTTCCATCCGATCTTTTTCAGGAAGGGGAATTTCAGGTAACTCCAGGGTTCCACACGCTCTTCCACATAATCCATGTAGTCGTTGGGGGCATACTTGCAATGTTCATTGCCTTCAACATCCACCACCCTTACTTTTCCCTCATAGAAATTGACCTTGTTATTCTCGTCCACCATTCCCATGGAATGCAGGTTGAGGGAGTAGGGTCCGTTCAAGATGAGATCAACGTAATCCTTGTTACCCAGCACCACATCGTTGAAGATCTGGAGGGAGAACTTGGAGAACTCTATGAATCCTTTTGATTTTTCAACAATATCATCCCTTTGCTCTGCTGTAAGCCCTTTTCGGACCCCGCCCGGTATGACCATGACAACGTGGGTCTGGTGACCACCCAGCAAGGCCTGGATCTCCTGGGCGATGCGGCGTTGTTTGAGGACTTCCGTGCCAATCTCCACACCAACCTTGTTGATCACACCCAGGACATTTCGCTCTGCCGCCGGTGCAGTCGGACCAACGACAAAATCGGGAGCGGCCAGTGCATAGAAATGGGCAATATGGCTGTGTACAAAATGTGCCATGTAGAATAATTCACGCAGTTTTTTGGCCGTGGGCGGTGGTTCCACTCCGTATACCTCATCGGCTGCCTTTCCTGAAGCCATGTGATGACAGCCCGGACATACACCGCAAATCTTGGTGACTATCTGCGCAAGTTCCTCTACGGGACGGCCCTCGCAGAATTTTTCAAATCCTCTGAGTTCGGGGACCTGGAAATATACATTATCCACATCGCCTTCATCTGTCAGGAAGATCTCGATCTTTCCGTGACCTTCCAGTCTGGTTATGGGGTCAATTGTTATCCGTTTGCTCATAATATTTTCCTCCTGATTATTGAACCGGGCAGGCTGAACCTGTAAAATGTTCCGGCCGGGTCATCAATTTGATCAACAATTTTCAGTATTTCTTCTTCTTCATTTGAGTCAATCATGGTCCCGATGGCAGACATCATTTTGGCACCGGGATCAGGAGCATCAGCGGGCGGACCATAACAGCCACGGCAGGGAGCATTTCCCTCAATGCACCGGGCACCGCAGCCTCCACGTGTGGCAGGTCCCATACAGATCACACCCTGCTCCAGGAAGCAGGTTTCCCCGTCATCCTGAATGTCTATGGGCCTGTGGAACTCCTTGATGGTTTTGTTATCCGTCTTTTTGCGGTTACATTCATCGCAAAGTGACTTTTCCAGGGCTCCCACCACTGATCCCTTGGGCGGCAGTTCCGCACCGGTAACGATGGCCATGAAGACTTCCACCAGCCTTTCGGTCTGGGGTGGACATCCGGGGAGGTAGTAGTCTACGTCCACCACCTGGTCGAGGGACCTGACATCATTATAAAATTCAGGTAATTCCAGTATTCCTTCCTTCATTTTGGTCTCGGTTTGTGGTCTTACCTTATCGGGATTTACGGTTGACTCAGTTGTATCATATACCCTCTCAAAAATGGTCTCCCGGTCGTGAAAATTGCCCAGTCCCGGGATCCCTCCCATATGAGCGCAGGATCCGTAGGCAACCAGGATCTTGGTTTTTTGTCTCAGCAGATGTGCAAGGTGCTCATTTTCACTGTTTCTGACTGCCCCGTTGTACAGGGTCAGGTCAATTTCCTGGTCCGCCATGGCCTCCACATCCTTGTATTTGATATCCAGGGCTATGGGCCAGAATACCAGGTCCGCTGCCGCTACAACGTCAAACAATTTTTCATGCACATCCAATACGGATACGCAGCATCCTCCACAGGCAGATCCCCAGTAGACAGCCATTTTGATTTTTGGCTTTGCATTTTTATCTGTTGCTTCCATAAATATGGGAATTAAATTAAGTTAATGTTTCCATAACTTCTTTGATCTTGCATGGACCGAGTGCTGTAATCGTTTCGGTCATATCATCCGCAAGTTTGGCAAATTGTTTTCCTTCACTGGCACTGACCCAGGCAAGCCGGAGCCTGTCTTTATGAATGCCCATCTGCTGGAGATATTTCTGCAACAGATGATAGCGCCTGAGGCATTTATAGTTTCCTTCGTGGTAGTGGCAGTCCCCCGGATGACACCCGCATATCAGTACACCATCTGCACCTTCATTAAAGGCCGTCAGCACAAAGGTGGGATCCACCCTCCCTGAACACATGACCCGGATCACCCGGATGTTGGGAGCGTATGTCATCCTGGAAGTGCCGGCCAGGTCGGCTCCTGTATAGGAGCACCAGTTACACAGGAAAGAAACGATTGTCGGTTTGAATTCCTCCATAATATTGATATTTAATCTGCTTATTCAGGTTTAAACTTCTTGCATTTCTGTCCTCATCAATCCCTTGATCTGGGAAAGGATCTGATGATCGGTGAAATGCCTGCTTCGTATGGCTCCGGTCGGACAGGCGGAACCACAGGTGCCGCAGCCCTTGCAGAGGACCTCGTTGACTACCGAGACATTTTTCTCCTCATCATAACTGATGGCTGTGTAGGGACAAACATTCACGCAGGTCTGACAGCCACAGCAAATATCTTCGTTAACAACAGCTGGGGTAACTTCCACTTCACCAGATTCCTGACAAATGGCTGCCAGCACCCTTGCTACAGCCGCCCTGGCCTGGGCTACCGAATCGGTTATGTCTTTGGGCCCCTGGCAGCTTCCTACAATATAGACGCCGTCCGTTGTCGTTGCCACGGGATCAAGCTTGGGATGCCGCTCAATGAAGAAATCATTGCCGCACTTGCTGACACCAACATGATGAGCTACTTCCTTGGCATCCTCGCGGGCTTCCATACCTACCAGGAGGACCACCATGTCAGCGGGGACCTCTATCTGTGTATTGGATAGCCGTTCTTTCATGTCGATCAGCATTTCACAACAATCTCCCGGATTCGCCTTGGTGATCTGGGGGATCCCCTCACGCTGATCGAAGTTCAGGAACATGACCTTCCTTTTGGCTGTTGCATCATACAACTCCTCGCATCCTTTCCCGAAACTCCTCATATCTGCATAGATCTCGTATACATGGGTTTCGGGGAGGGCTGTCTTGATCTGGTTGGCATATTTCAGTCCCAGCATACAGCAGGTGCGTGAGCAATACTCATGGTAATCATTGTTCCGGCTGCCCACACAATGTATGATGGCAATGTTTTTGGGTTCTTTGCCGTCCCTGGTTTCGATCTTGCCGGACTGCAACATCTTCTCAAACTCGATAGAAGTCACGACATTGGGCAGTTTTCCATAACCATGCAGGTCTACAGAGCTAGGATCAAAAGGCTTCAATCCCGTAGCTACAATGATGTTGCCGAATTCCAGGGATCTGCTTTCGCTGCCATTGGCCTTGATCTCTGCGTTGAAATTTCCAACATAGCCGAATATCTCTTCTATGACCGCTTCCTTGAACACCTCGATATTGGGGTGGTTTTCAGCCCGTTTGATCTTGGGACCGAGGATCTGTGCAGCGGGTACCATGTAGGGAAAAGTAAGGTCTACATCAGCTATGTGTCCACCCAGCCGGGCTTCTTTCTCGATCAGGTAAACCTGCTTGCCGGCATCGGCGATTTCAAGGGCTGCTGACAGCCCGCTGATGCCTCCCCCGATGATCATGGAGGCCGGATTGATGTCGACCTTTCTCTTATCCAGGGCCTCATGCCAGGCTACCCTTGCAACCGCTGCAGTAACCAGTGATTTGGCCTTTTTGGTGGCCTCTTTCCGGTCGGTATGCACCCAGGAAACCTGTTCCCTGATATTGGCCATCTCGAACATGTAGGGGTTGAGTCCCGCATTCGTGAGGGCTTTTCGGAAGGTAAGCTCATGGATCCTCGGGGAGCAGGCAGAAACTACCACCCGGTTCAGGTTATGCTCCTTGATATCCTTGATGATCAGCTCCTGTCCGGGGTCGGAACACATATACTTATAGTTCTTGGAAACCACCACATCGGGCAGTTTGCCGACCTCTTCGGCCACGCCTTCAACATCCACCATTTTGGCAATATTGGTACCGCACCAACAAACATAAACGCCTATTCTTTTTTCTTCCATTGTGAATGATTTTTAAGTAGCCGGAGCTAACTGCGTTTTATATTGCTTCTGTAAAGCCGCCTTTTTCAGGTTGGCAAAGAACAGTCCCATTGGCCTGTAAGCCAGGTGTGACCATTTGGAAAATGCTACGAAGGTGACCACCATGGGGACCTCGCATGCCAGGTGCAGCATATAGGTAACATAGGTGGCCTGTGGCATTCCGTTTAACCTGAAAATATGTATCAGGATACCTGTAAAAGCAATCAGGAACAGAAGGATGGGGAAGATATAGTCCGAATGATGGGAGAACTTGAAAATGGTCCTGCCCTTTTTAATTCTTCCCCATACAAAATATACAGACCCGATGATGAGTCCGGCAGTAATATAATAACCCAGCAAGCGCTGAGGGTGGTACCATGG
>DAOUVF010000186.1 GCA_030667765.1 Bacteroides sp. | reverse complement strand
CTGATGATATGAGGACCTATGGTTCGGTGCTGGATATGATACAGGGCCGGATCCCTGGCGTTCAGGTTTCTGGCAATAATGTGCTGATCCGTGGACCTTCAACCCTCATTGGCAGTAATGAACCCCTGTACCTGATTGATAATATCCCTGTTGATGTGTCAGCTGTCCAGAGTATGAACCCCATGGATGTGGAAAGGATAGAGGTGCTTAAAGGACCCAGTGCTGCCATTTATGGAGCGAGGGGCGCCAATGGTGTCATCGCTATTTTTACGATCCGGGGAAGGTTTATGATCAAAGGGATATTGAAGTTCGATATGCTCGGTTACCATAGGCCCAGGGAATTTTATTCTCCAAAATACGGGACCCGGTTCGACGACCTGGTGGAAGATTACAGAACTACGCTTTACTGGGATCCAAATATCAGGACTGATTCTACCGGATTAGCACGGATCAGTTTTTATTGTTCGGATATTAGTTCAACCTACAATATAGTCGTGGAAGGAATATCCACGGAAGGTAAGATCGGAAGTAACGAGAAGATCATTCAGGTACAATAGGTATTCAGACGGCGTGAATATATTCCCGTGCTTTAACTGGATCGATCTCGAGCGTGATCTTAAGCTTCATCAACTTTAGCAGTTCATACACATCCCCTGAGACATTACAGATCCTGAATCTGCTGCCAATCTCACTGGACCGGTTAACTACAGCTATGATGGCCTCGAAGCCTGAACTATCAATAAAACTGATCCCTTTCATACTGAGCATTACTTCCCTGCCGGGTTTGGAAACAATTTTGAACAGTTCTTCACGCAGTGGATCAGCATTAAGTGAATTCAACCTGTTGGTCTTGTGGAATGAAATTTTATAAATCCCATTCTCAATTTTTAACTTCAGCATTGTGCGGTTGGTTGAAAATTATGGCGGTTAAATTAGAAATGATTTTAAGAAACCGCACAGAAGTTGCTTTAGAACTTTTCAACAAAAAATGGTTAATATTTTAATGAAAGATTAAGTTCCTTGAGCTGTTCATCGGAAATACCTGATGGGGTATCAATCATCATATCCCGGCCGGAGTTGTTCTTCGGGAAAGCAATGACATCCCGGATGGAGTCCAATCCTGCAAAAAGAGCCACCCAGCGGTCAAATCCAAAGGCTATGCCTCCGTGTGGCGGAGCACCATAACGGAAGGCGCTCATCAGGAAGCCAAATTTCTCCACGGCATCCTCATCGGTAAAACCAAGATTTTTGAACATCAGCTTTTGCAATTTCTCATCATGGATCCTTATGGACCCGCCCCCTATTTCTACTCCATTGATTACCAGATCATAAGCATTTGCACGCACCTTGCCTGGTTCCGTGTCAAAAAGCTCCAGGTCTTCCATTTTAGGTGAGGTAAATGGATGGTGCATGGCATGAAAGCGTCCGGATTCCTCATTCCATTCCAGTAATGGAAAATCAACCACCCATAGCGGACGGTATGTATTTTTGTCCCTCAGGTTCAACCGGGTTCCCAACTCAAGCCTTAATTCAGAAAGTGCATTCAAAGTGGATGATTGTTCTCCCGCAAGGATCAGTATCAGGTCGCCTGGTTTGGCATGAAATTGGTCTGCGAGTGACTTCAATTCTTCTGCACTGAAGAACTTATCTACGGTTGATTTGAAAGTCCCGTCTTCATTGCATTTTATATAGATCAATCCTTTGGCTCCTATCTGGGGACGTTTTACAAAGTCCGTCAATACGTCCAATTCCTTCCTGGAATATTCCGCGCAACCCTGTGCACAGATCCCGCCTGTGAATTCTGCACTGTCAAATACCTGGAATTCTTTACCCTGGACCAATGATGTAAGCTCTTTGATCTTCATTCCAAATCTCAGGTCAGGCTTATCCGTCCCATATTCAGCAATTGCGGTATCATATGGCATCTTTTCGAAAGCCCCTTCGATCTCCACATCCAGGACCTCCCTGAACAGATGCTTTGCAAGTCCTTCAAAAGCATCCAACACATCGTTCCGGTCGACGAAAGACATTTCGCAGTCGATCTGGGTAAATTCCGGCTGCCGGTCAGCCCTCAGGTCTTCATCCCTGAAACACTTGACAATCTGAAAATAACGGTCATAGCCGGCCACCATGAGAAGCTGTTTAAAAGTCTGGGGAGACTGGGGTAATGCATAGAACTGACCCAGGTTCATCCTGGAAGGTACGACGAAGTCCCTCGCCCCCTCTGGTGTGGTTTTGATCAAAAATGGTGTTTCCACTTCGAAAAAACCCTGGGAATCCAGGTACCTTCTTACTTCCTGTGCCATCCTGTGCCGCAATTCCATGTTCTTCCTTATCGTGGGTCTCCGGAGGTCAAGATACCTGTATTTCATCCTGAGATCATCACCCCCGTCTGTCTCATTTTCTATGGTAAAAGGAGGTACCTCTGCAGGATTCAGGATCCGTAATGTTTCGATGACAATCTCAATGTCACCGGTAGGCAATTTGGGATTCTTGTTACTGCGCTCAGTCACCATACCGGTGACCTGGATAACAAACTCCCTCCCCAGTTTCCTTGCTTCCAGGCAGAGGTCACGGTTCTCTTCCATATTGAAAACGAGCTGAGTAATGCCGTACCGGTCCCTCATGTCGACAAAGGTCATCCCTCCCAGATCCCGTGAACGCTGGACCCATCCGGCCAGGCTTACGTTTTTATTCAGTTGCTCAAGGTTTAATTCCCCACAGGTGTGTGTTCTGTACATAATGTGTTTTATTGATCAGGTTTTCTTATTACTTTGCGAAAATAACAAGAAAAGGGAATAATTCATGATGTATCCTCTCTTCTCTGATGAGTATTTTATGAATGAGGCCATGAAAGAGGCATACAGGGCACTCGAGAAAAAGGAAATCCCTGTCGGAGCAGTCATCGTTGCCGAGCAACGGATCATTGCCCGGGCACATAACCAGACCGAAGCATTGTCAGATGTAACAGCACATGCTGAAATGCTGGCAATCACGGCTGCCGCCAACACGCTCGGGACAAAATACCTGAACCAGTGCACCCTGTTTGTTACCCTGGAACCATGTATCATGTGTGCTTCCGCCTCTGCATGGGCACAAATTGATCGGATCGTTTACGGGGCAGCTGATCCTAAGGCAGGTTACAGCCGGATCATACAGGATATCATACATCCTAAAACGACAGTGAAAGCCGGTGTCCTTGGTGAGGCTTGTGGGGAGATGATGAGTAATTTTTTCAGGGACAAAAGACAGGCCTAAATCTCACGGAAAGCAAATCCCACTGATTTAAGATCATCCCAGAAGCGAGGATAGGATTTATGGACCACCCCGGGATCTTCAATGATCAGTCCGGGAATCTTCATGGCTGCAGGCGTAAATGCCATGGCCATCCTGTGATCCTGGTAGGTCAGGATGCAAGGACCGCTTTCATTTCCCACCTTGTTTTTGCCATCCCATCGAATCCAGCTTCCATTTTGATCCACTTCCAGTAGTATCCCCAGCCTGCCCATTTCCTGACAGAGGGCAAGTACCCTGTCTGTTTCCTTGATCTTCAGGGTCATGGTACCGCTGAACTGAAAGGGAATGTCCAGCAATCCGCAGAGTACAACCATGGTCTGGACCAGGTCCGGGTTTTCACGAAAATCAAATCTGAGTTCACGAATTGTCCTTTCTGTTCTTTTCAGTCTGATCCCTCCGGGGAAGTACTCGGTCTGCACACCAAAGCCAGCGAATAGTTCCGGCAGTACGGCATCTCCCTGGTAACTCTCTGCAAAAAGTCCTTCTATTTCCAGCTCAACCCTTTCAGCAAATGCCGCCATTGCATACCAGTAACTGGCTGCACTCCAGTCTGCCTCCACCAATATATCCCTGCCATTTATTTCATGATATGGAATTTGTATGGTGGTCCCGGAAAATACTACAGGAATACCAAGTTCCAGCATAATATCCCTGGTAAGCCTGACATAAGAAGAGGACACCATTTCTTTTTGAAGATGGATCTTCAGGCCTTTGCGAAGGACCGGTCCTATCATCATCAAAGCACTGATATATTGGCTGCTGATACTACTGTCAATGACTATTTCCCCACCCTCAAGAGACCTTCCCCGAATAGAGAGAGGAGGATACCCCTCCTTCCCGGCATAGGAGATGGCTGCATCCAGGCTGTTCAAGGCATCCACCAGTTCTTTGATGGGCCTGTTTTGCATACGTTCAGAACCGGTAAGGATATGGTTTCCTTCCCGGATACTCAAGAAGGCGGTCATGAAACGCATGGCTGTACCGGCATGCCCGATATCTATCACTTCCGATGGCAGATCCAGGGCATGCAGCATAACCTGTGTATCATCACTTTCTGAGAGATTTCTAATGGTACCCTGCTTTTCGGCCAGTGCGTTGAGTATCAACAGACGATTACTGATACTTTTTGATGCGGGAAGCCTCACTCTTCCAATCAGGCTCAAATGATCCTTTTCCAACCGATACCGCATGTTGTATAATATATATAATTGCCCGCTTAAAAGTAGGAATTTTATCCAGAATTGATCTTTGTCATGGATTTTATTGTTCCCAGGTCGTTTCTTTGCTTATAATAATTAATGAACAGTGTATCAACAGGGTCGATTATTTTACCAGATAGCCATGATCTCATTCAGCAGTACGGAAATTGCCTTTAAGATCAAATCAAATAGGGAACTCAGGAGGGCTTATATTTTATTCAAGGCCATATCCAACAGGACACTTGTAAAAGTGGGAGGGTTCTTTTCAAAACTTGCCATAAATATTCATTTGCCTATCAGCTGGATTGTAAAACCAACCATATACAGTCATTTTTGCGGAGGAGAAACCATAGGGGATTGTATACCCACCATCCGGAAATTGTCCGGGTACAATATTAAATCAGTGCTTGATTACTCTGTAGAAGGCGGAGAAAATCCCGGGCAGATTCAATCCACCATGGAGGAAACATTACGAACAATTATCAACGCAAAAGGAAATAAGGATATCCCTTTTGCCGTTTTCAAACCAACTGCATTCATCGTCAGTGAGGTCCTGAAAAAAAGGAGTTCAGGTGACTCCCTGACTGCCGACGAACAGGAAGAAGCAGATCTTTTCCGACAGCGCGTGGAGAAGCTTTGCCGAAAGGCATTTGATAATGATGTAAGGATCATGATTGATGCCGAGGACGTTTGTTACCAGCATCATATTGATGAGGTTGTCATGGACATGATGGAAAAATATAATATGCAGAAGGCTATTGTTTTCAATACTTACCAGATGTACAGGTGGGACCGTATGGATGTATTCCGGGAAGACCTTAAAAGAGCCAGAGAAAAAGACTTTTACCTCGGCATTAAGTTTGTGCGCGGAGCATATATGGAGAGGGAAAGGAAAAGAGCCGAGGAAAGAGGATATCCTTCTCCCATCCATCCGGATAAGGAGAGTACCGACAGGGATTATGATGCGGCACTTAAATTTGCTGTTGAGAATATTGACAGGGTGACTATTTTCAATGGCACACACAACGAAAATAGCAGTATGTATCTCGCCCAGTTGATGGAACAAAATAATATTCGCGCAGATGATGACCGATGCTGGTTTTCTCAGTTATATGGGATGAGTGACCACATCAGTTTCAATCTTGCCCACCTGGGTTACAATGTGGCAAAATACCTTCCATACGGACCTGTCCGGCATGTATTGCCCTACCTTATCAGGAGGACCGAGGAGAATACCTCAATGGCCGGACAAACCAGCCGGGAACTCTCCTTGATCATGGAAGAACGCAAACGCAGAAGAAACAAGCCATAACATTATATGACTATCGAAAACCAAAAAACAGTTATCAGGATCTTCCTGAGGAAAATGCTCATTGCCATCATTACTGTTGTGATAATAGTTGCCATACTGGCAACTGACTGGTTTAAACCCGAACTGCTGGGGATTACCCAGTATCAGTGGATCATACTGGTGGCAGCGATCTATATCCTGCTGGTAGGCGGTTCCTGGCTAAGGGGACTGAATTACTTCTATTTCAATGACAAAGGTGATAAGCTCATCATAAGGTATTATCCAATACGCCCCCTTGGCCGGAAAAAAAGAGTCGTGCAAATACCCAAAACCGCCCTGGCAAAGTACGAGATAATCAAAACTAACCTGGGACTGAAAAAAGTACTGATCCTGCATCAGCATATAAAGAAAAACGTGGCCAAATATCCCCCTATCGGGGTCACTTCACTGACACGTGATGAATTATCCCGGCTCGAGAGGCAGCTGTCATTATATGTCCGCAGTTAACCAGGCTTAAACATCTGTACAATAAACATCTCCGGGCAGGCATTTGATCAACCCGGCAAGTTCCAGGTTAAGCAGGATTCCCGATATCCTGCT
>DAOUVF010000099.1 GCA_030667765.1 Bacteroides sp. | reverse complement strand
GTACAAGATGCAGCTTACCTGGTCATTGTACCAAATATAGCACCCGAAGTTCCTCCATTGAAAAGAAACCCGGTCTTTCTGTACGCAGAAGACAGATTCCAGAAACCAAATCCTTTTGAACCGGATATTGCCGTGATCATTGATGAGGTGTTTGATCAGAAGATATATGGATTAGCTGCTCATGAATCTCAGCATTTCGACTGGCTTCCATGGACTTCCGGGACCCTTGATGATATTCCGAAAGATGAGAAAGCAAGATTGGAAAATTTGGCAAAACGGCGGACATTTGCACCAAATGCATCAGTCAGGGAATGTTTGAAAAAATGGTACGGAGATAAGGCGGATGCGGCAAAACATGCTGAGGCATTCGAAATTTGCGAATATGGAAAACAGCCAGATCATGAAGAGATACTCAGGTTATTTCCGATGTTGAAAAAATGAGAAGATAAATCCCTAATTCTCTACAATCCGTTTTAAAAACCGGTTTGCAAGGACATCCAATTCTTTGATCTGGCTTTCGCTCAGGTCATTTTCCACATCTTTCTCCATCAGTTCACATACTTTTTCTTCCGCTACTTCTGTGAGGGTCCTGCTTCCAAGTACCTTCCAGTTTTCACGTACTTTACGATTTAGAATATCCGGCTGGAAAAATTCATCCTGGAAATTTTCCAGTGTATGATACTGGTCAAGGAATGATCCTGAAATTCCAACCTCCCTTGAGAGTTCAACTGCCAGTGTATCCTCATTGACTTCAACACCCTTCAAATATCTTTTCACATAAGAGATGATCTCGTTATCAATTACAGCCTGCGATGGTGAAAATGCAAGTTCCGATTCCAATTGCCCTACTGCCCAGATGTTGGAGACACCACTTTGGAGATGAGTAAGAAATCCACACATCTTTTCAAGAGCTGCCTGGGAATCCGTACACATGGACTCAGTTGAGACCCAACTTGCAGAGGGGATACCATAATACCTGCCCATCATAGCTGAAATCCTGGCAAACAGATGATTTTCCGGTCCCCCTGTCACTGCGATACTGTTTCGCATATCGAAAATATGGGCTAGTCCCAGATTAAAAACACATGGACGTCCCGGTTCGAGAAGCTGGTTAATAACAATGCCTGCAATAATTTCAGCTGTCCCTACAACTGCTGAACCTGCCAGGGTTACGGGACCCGAAACGCCTGCCATTGGTTCGCCATTTATCGTTACAGGGATTCCGAAACCTGAGGTTTTCCTGAATATCTCCAAAGCCAGGTTTGTCCAGCGTAGTGGCCCATGTGCTGTAAATCCGATGCTGAACCAGGGAAAATCGCCCACTACTTTCTTCATCTCTACCATCATCTCCGAACCGAGTGGTGTAAAACAGAGAACCCGTATATGTTTATTGGTATTCTCGGCGATAATTCGCAGTCCCACTACATCACAGGCCTGAGCTGGAATATCATGCAGGGCAAATCCAAAAACTCCATCCACATTCTCCAGCTGGTGAAGCAGTCGAGTAACTTTTACCATATCCTTTGAAGAAAATGAACGTGCCTTGTTGTTTTCTACTATTTTCATACCTGGTACCGACCAGATCACGGCTTCAGATGTAGAGCTCGTTATTTTACCCTTTCCTTCCCTGTTGGCAAAAACAAACTCTTTAGGCAAAAGGGCAAGCTTTTCCTTAATAAACTCCTCCGGGAACCGGATTACATTGGTGGATCTGCCCTCTTTTGCTCCGGCTTTCAGGAGTAGCAGGCATATTTCATCATGATCTAACCGGATACCTGGATTCTCAAGTAGCTTCAAGGCCGCCACATGTATTTTATCAGCAGTCTGCCGTTCCGGTATCATCATAATAATATGGATAAAGTTTCACACTTGTTATTTATCCGTAATTGCGCACAAAAACCAGCACTTTCCTTGGTATTTTTACTGATAAAATTACCTAATATTTTAATAACGAGCAAGATACTATTCCTGGCTTGAGGTTTGCATTATAAAAATAAAACCTGGTAAATTTGTGAGACAAAAAACATTCCAACCATGAACGATCAGGAAGCTTTACGAAACCTTGTGCTTGCCCCCTATATCATTAAAGCAACTGCCCTGATCAAAGTACGGCGAAAAGTGGGAGGCAACCAGTTCAGGCATAGTTTTTCAACACTGGGTATCCTGCTTGATTATAAATTTTACAGCGACAGCGTTCTGCTGAAAGCCTCCCTGCTTCATGATTTCCTTGAAGACCTACCCGAAGCACACATGGATGAGATCAGGTGGATTGATCACGAAGGCCCACGGGTAGTTGAGCTTGTTTCAGAGGTGACAAAACGAAAGGAGGAATCAAAATTCCAATACCTGCAAAGGATACTCAGCATAGGTTCAAGGAATGCTTTGATACTTAAATGTGCCGACCGGATAAGTAACCTGACTGATCTTCACCGTGACACCCACACTGATCAGAAGATATCCGATTACCTTGATCAAACCGAAAAGTTTGTGATCCCAATGGCAAGAAAGGTGAATGAGGATATGGTCCTCGAACTGACAGACCTGGTTGCCAAAAGAAGAGAAATATTGAAAATGATAGGCAATTAAAAATGATGTTCAGTGTTTGGGTCCCTTTTCCATATTAATTAACTTGCTTCACTTTTGAGTAAAAGATAGTAATGCTCAAATTCAAACAATGTATAATCAATAAATTCCTGTCATGAATGAAATGCTGAATCGCATCCTTAAGAATTGGAACATATTAGGAAACACGACCGGGTCTGTGTGGATTATAGCATTGTCTATAGTCCTCTTAAGCCTCCTGATCTATTTTATTATTTCCAGGCTCCTGATAAGAACAGGGAGAAGATCTCCAGAGAATTTAATCAGAATAGCCTGGTTAAAGTTCCGTTATCCTGTACTGTTTCTTATTCTGCTGATAGATTTAATAATCCTTCAGGGTTTGTTTTCACGAGGGGAAGAGATCTCTGTATTCACCGGATATTTCTTCAAACTGGCAATAATCTTCATTATCTCATGGTTTTTAATCCGCTCTATTAATCTTTCCCGGGAAGTCATCCTCCGTCGATATGATATCTCTGAAAAGGATAACCTTAAAGCCAGGAAAATTTTTACGCAATTCAGGGTTTTGGAAAACATCATCATTTTTATTGTGATCCTCGTCGCCATTGCCATCGCTTTGATGTCCTTTGATGGCATCAGGAGCATTGGCGTAAGTTTGTTTGCATCTGCAGGTGTGGCAGGGATCATCATCGGCTTCGCTGCACAAAAAGTAATAGCATCTGTACTGGCTGGTTTCCAGATTGCCCTGACCCAACCGATACGGATTGATGACGTCGTAATCGTGGAAAACGAATGGGGATGGATCGAAGAGATTACCCTTACCTATGTCGTAGTAAGAATCTGGGATAAGCGACGATTGATTGTTCCTTCTACATATTTCATTGAAAAGCCATTCCAGAACTGGACCCGTGTATCTGCAGATATTCTTGGAACGGTTTTTATTTATACAGACTATACAGTGCCAGTGGATGAGTTACGAAGTGAATTCACCAGGATACTTGAGGAAAGTGGTCTCTGGGATGGTAAAACAAATGTCATGCAGGTTACGAATGCAACGGATCAGTCACTCGAAATCCGTGCACTAATGAGTACCGCGGATTCTCCCACTGCCTGGGACCTGCGGGTACTTGTCCGGGAAAAACTAATCAGCTTTCTCCAGCTAAAATACCCTGGAAGCTTGCCAAGAACACGAATTGAAATGACTGATAGATCAGGAAATGAGCCAGTATAAACCTGATGTCTGATTTACAAAGGGATTTGGTTTAACTCTCTCTGTCAATTTTTACCTGGATTGCAGCAGGCCCCTTATGCCCCATTGTAACTTCGAAGCTTACTTTATTACCTTCAGTGATATCTTCGAGAACATCATTTATATGTACAAAAACAGATACCTTCGTTTCTAAATCCCGTATAAAACCAAAACCTTTTGAATCGTTAAAAAAGGTTACAACTCCCTTTCTTATGGGGTCCACTGGTATATCCTCACTTTGGGGTACACTAACTTCAATATCTTCTAATTTGACCTCATCTTTTTTACTCGGATCAGGAGGTGTGGATGTAATATTTCCTTCCGCATCCACATACGCAATCATGTCATCAAGGCCGCCTTTTTTATCAATTTCTTTCCTGGCCAACCTCTTTTTCACCTTCTCTTTTCTCTTTTTCTCTTTCCGGTTTCTTATTTCCTTCTTATTGAATGATTCTTGCGATCTACCCATATCAAAATTAAAATTTTTGCGAAGGTACGGTTTTCAATTGACTATTCAATATAATGCTAACCGCATAAGGTATTACATGAAATCCAGGCTAATCTTTCAGGAAATCCACACAGTTCATCGCAGAATCTATGGCCTTATCCATATTGTAATATTCCCACTCCGCAAAGCGTCCGATGGGAAAAATTTTGTATTTCCTGAGTTTAGACCTGATGTGGTCAATTTTCTCACGCACCCCGCTGGTCTGGATCACATAAGAATTGGGTTCATAATTCATATCCAGTACTTTCAGATTCCCGGGCAGTACCTTGATCTCTTTTTCCATATCCTCCCGTGATACCTCCCCGGAAAATTCGACTGTACATGTTTTGCGGCCTTCGGGCGGATTGTTATTCGGACTGAAGTTCCCGGAATTAATAATTCTATGGGCCCGGGTCGAGGATCCGGGAATATAAAGCCAGGAAATATCAGTATCATCCGTCTCGCAAAACAGGTTACTGGTACCATTGGAACGCAGGCTGCTGACTGACTTCAGGGATGACACCAGTCCTTCATCATTGACATTCAGCATGTTATGCAATAACCTGATATCACCGGTGTAGATCATGCTGTCGTATATACTGCCTTCAATCCTTATTTTATTTTCAGATGCTTCAATCTGTGCAACCCGAACCCCGTACCGGATATCCAGGTTTTCTGCCAGCCGGTCAGCGATGAATTGTGAGCCTCCTGTGAAAGGATAGTAAAACGAACTGTGAACCATTTCCGTTTCACCCTCCCGGGTGATATTTCTAGAGATAATTTCACGATAATTTGGCATGGGTAATTTGCCCTCAAGCCATTCCAGGGATATTTCGGTCAGATCCGTGTGCCATATTTTTTGATTATAGGGCTTGAAATAGATCTGATAAAGTGTTTCCCCAAAGTTCCCAAGCAGGAATTCCTCGAAATTATTATATGAAAACGGGGCCTTATATCCCCTGCCTTCCAGAATCATTAATTCATGGATGATACGCTTCACCTTCTCAGGGGATAATTCATAAAGATGGTTTTCTATGGGGTACCCAACCAGTTGCCCCTCAAATAAAATTTTAGCATTTCTTTTTGCCTTGATGAATTCTTTTTCCCGGTCAAACTGAGACCAGAACCATTTGGCCACCCTGTCTATTTTTGTATTGAATATGTGCCCACCCACCCGGTGAAACAATCCACCTGAAACAACATCACACCTTATCAGTCCGCCCGGCTTCCCGGAACCCTCAAGGACGGTTACAGCATGCCCGCTTTCTTCCAGCAACCTGGCAGCTGATAAACCTGAAATGCCTGCTCCAATAACTGCAATTTCCATCATTTTCTTATTTGATCATCAGATAGTCCACCCTGTTGAACAACCTCATAAAAGTATAAAAGATCAGGCACTTCAGTGAGTTCAGGATAGAGGTTAGATTTACGTTGGGTGAAGGTGCCTTATAATGAATGGGAACTTCCATATATCTGGTTTTTTTGAGCAGGAAGCGTAGCTCAGTCTGGTAAAAATGACCGGTAGACATGAGTTCTAGCTTAACAAACTTCTCTGCGATTTCCCTGCTAAAACCCTGGTACCCTGAAGTCATATCCCAGAGTTTTGTGCCCAGGCAGATATTTGCGAGCAGAGAACCAGCCTTGGATAGAAACCGTCTTCTGAGGTGAGAGTCGACAATGGATCCTCCGTTGATGAACCGGCTACCAAAAGCACATTCATTGCCCTCATTCAGTATCCTCAGAAACATGGGTAAGGCATAGGGGTCATGTGACAGGCCTGCATCCATCTCGATGATCAGTTCATGGTTATTCTCAAGGGCTGTATAGTACCCTCTCATGTAAGCATCAACGACATTCCTGTTTTCCGGGGCCCAAACGGTGGCAAACCGATCATCTTCTTTACTAATCCTTTCGCAAAGTCCACGGGTATCATCTACCGATACCGTATCCACCACCAGGTAAACCTTCCCGCTTTGTAGCCTGTCCATCATTTCTTTCAACCTGGAGATCAGGGGGTGGAATTCTTCTTCTTCGTTTGCCATCGGTATGATGACACACCAGTTATCATTTAATAAATCCATGCATTTTTAATTGCGACTTTAAAAGTAATATATCTCCGGAAAAAACCGCTATAATAATAATCCGGGATCTTCGTTCTAATAAGCAGGGATAACATCGATCCAACTATATATCGAAACAGTTTTACTCATTTTTCAAAACCAATTGTTTAACCAAACTTTCACTGAAAATGAGAAAACTGCTTGTCCTGGGCCTTGCAATGGTCCTGCTTTCTGCCTGCCAGAAAACCCCTGATCCTGAATTGACTCCTGAATCTACCTATACGCCCATGAAGATTGGTAATTACTGGATCTATGCTCACTACCAGCTAGATCTGAACGGAAACGCCTTGCCACAGTCCCGGACTGACAGTGTCATCATCACAGGTGATACCCTTATCAACGGTTCCAGCTATTTTATATTCGAAGGAACAAATTACCCATTGAATGGCGGCCAGTGGCAGATTATTGCCATGCTCAGGGATTCTTCGGGATACCTGGTGGATGTTAATGGTATCATCAGGTTTGCACAGGACAATTTTACAGAAGTCCTGGCAAGTAAAACTGAAATGCATAATGGGGATACACTCTATACGCTGACATATAAAATGGAAGTAATGGAAGGCGAGGTCACTGTCCCTGCCGGAACTTTCGAAACACTCAATTACAAAGGTACCGTTACCATGCCGCAGGAAATTCCTGGAATTCAAAATCCAAGGTACATAAATACCCTTTATGCAAAGGGAACAGGAAAGATCCTGGAAACTTACTTCTTTCTGAATGATGCCCGTATCAATGAAAAAAGGCTCCTCAGGCACGGTTTGGCTGGCAATTAAATCTGATATAAATTTAGGGGACCGAAAGATGATCCATCATAAAACCATGGATCACACCGGTAACGAAATTTTTATATCATATGAAATTCAAGCAAATAGCAGTCTTGCTATGCGCCCTGTTAATCCAGCAGGGAACATATGCCCAACGGGATTTTTCCGATTCTGAGGTAACGAAATTAGTGTTGCTGGGTACCGGGAATCCAAACCCCTCACCTGAACAATCAGGTTGTGCACTGGCCATTGTGGTCAATGATGTCCCTTATGTAGTGGATTTTGGTCCGGGTTTGATCCGCATGGCGGCTGCCTTATCCCCTCGATACGGTGGCAATATTGAAGGATTGGACGTAAAAAATATTAAACGGGCCTTTCTTACCCATTTGCATTCGGATCACACCACCGGATATCCTGACCTGATACTGACCCCGTGGGTCATGGGCAGGGATGAACCGCTTGAAGTTTACGGTCCCACTGGAATTAAGGAAATGACAGACCACATCCTGGAAGCTTACAGGGAGGATATCGGGTACCGGCTATACGGTACAGAACCTGCCAATGATGTCGGATGGAGGGTAAATTGTCATGAAATATTAAAAGAGGGACTCTTTTACCAGGATGAACATATCAAGGCAGAGGCATTCCGGGTGCCACACGGAACATGGCCAAATGCCTGGGGATTCCGTTTCACAACTCCCGACAAGGTCATTGTGATTTCAGGCGATTCAGCACCCTCTGAAAATATCATTGAGTATGCGTCCGGGGCAGATATCCTTGTTCATGAGGTATACTCGGCGGCAGGTTATGAAAAAAAGTCTGAATCCTGGAAATCCTATCATGCCGCACACCATACATAAACCCTGGAACTTGCCGGAATTGCCAGGCAGGCTGATCCGGGACTGGTAGTACTTTATCATATCCTGTTCTGGGGTTCAACCGAAGAGGAATTGCTTGAAGAAATTTCCGGCATTTATGATGGGAAGGTTATCGTGGGAAGGGATCTGGATATTTATTAACATGTTGTAAATCAACTTATGCAAGGAATTGATTCTATCTACCTGTACACCAGGGAGCAATGGCGTGAATGGTTACAGGAATACCATCAAACCGAAACCGTTATCTGGCTGGAATACTATAAAAAACATACCGGAAAACCATCCATCCCCTATAATGATGCGGTGGAAGAAGCACTTTGTTTTGGATGGATCGACAGTACTGTCAGAAGGATTGACGAAGAAAGGTATATGCAGAAATTTACCCCGCGAAAAATGAAAAGCACCTGGTCAGTGTCAAATGTCATCAGGGTTAAGAAATTAACCAAACAGGGAAAAATGACAGCGAAAGGACTTGAGCTTTACCAATTTGCAAAAAACCAGAACCTGCTGCCGGATCCTTCATTGAAACAGAAACCCAAGGTGCCAGACACCCCTTCCTGGTTCGAGGAGGCCCTGGATAAAAACCCTGCTGCCAGGAGCCATTTTAACAAGCTGGCCCCATCCTATAGACGAAATTATATCGGGTGGATCATGAATGCAAAACAGGTGGAAACTAAATTACGCAGACTGGGTGAAGCCATTAACATGCTGTCAAAAGGTGAGAAACTGGGGATGAAATAGTTATTTTGG
>DAOUVF010000369.1 GCA_030667765.1 Bacteroides sp. | reverse complement strand
TCAGGTCACAGACTGAATCAATGACAGGTGTGGAGAACCAAACGAAAGCCATTTATAACCGGTGGACCACTGAGGGACAGCAAACCGTTATCCCCAGGGCAAGCTATGGTGATCCGATGGGTAATAACCGGTTCTCAAGCCACTGGATTGAAGACGGGTCCTATGTCAGGTTAAAAAATGTGACAATTTCATACACTTTCCCGAGGAAACTGGGATTTATCGAAAACCTGAACATATATATAACCGGTATGAACCTTGTTACCTGGACCAGGTATCTTGGTTACGATCCGGAATTCAGTTATGCAGACGGGGTTCTCGGGCAGGGGATCGATTACGGGAAGATCCCGCAACCCCGCTCAATGGTGATCGGGTTGAAGGTGGGCTTATAGAAACCTAATTAGGCAAATGATGAAGTTCAAAAACATATTTTCCCTGTCAGGCAGTCTATTCGGGATATTTCTGCTTATTGCATCCTGTGAAAAAATGCTTGAAATGCCCAATGACAGCTTGCTGCCTGAGGATAAGGCCTTTGTTGATGAATTTTCAGCAAGGTCATCGGTCATGGGCGTATATGGCTTATTGCAGGATGTTGCACAGCAGCTCATAATCCTGGGTGAACTGCAGGGTGACCTGCTTACGGTTACCGAGAATGCAGATAATGATCTTCGGCAATTGAATGAGCATAGGGCAGATGCAACAAATACATATACGGATCCTTCAGGTTTTTTCAAGGTGATCGTGAATTGCAACGAGGTACTGCATAAAATCCACCGGGCCAGGGAAAACGATGAAAATATCTCTGAGCTTGAACTGGCAACCTATACAGCTGAACTAAAGCTAATCAGGGCATGGGTCTACTTTAAGTTGGTCCAGATTTACGGACAGGTACCCTATTTCGAGGAACCTTTGAGTGATTATAACCAGAGCCTGAGCCTGACATCAAAACTGGAATCATTGCAAACCGAAGATTTTATTCTTGATACCATACTGGCACAGATCGTCGAGGTAGATACATTTGAGCTGAACATGCTGGAAGAGAGCCCGTTTTTTGCCTTACGCTTCAACAAATTCACAAACTGGGCCCTGCAGGGAGACATCCACCTCTGGAGGAATAATTATTCACAGGCCAGGGTAACCTATGACCGGGTTGCCGATATCCTGGCCAGTGAAGGATTTGCAGGAACCACACGCTTACCCTATTTGAGTACTTTCAATTTCCAGGATGTGAACTGGAAGGATATATTTCAATTCAATTACAGTTCCGGTCCATTTGAGACCCTGGCCATCCTGGTGATCCCTTTCTCAAAACTATACAATCAACAGCATTCCCTGCAACGCCTGTTTTATTATGGGGAGGGAGGGGAATACCTGCTAAAACCCACAGACTATATATTAAATGCTTACCAGGCGCAGCAGGTAATAAGGTATGAGGTCCAGATCGAGCATGAAAGAGGCACACCGGGAGACCTGAACAGGGGAAAAGGTGTTACCTATGACAGCATCAATGACAATCCTGTTGTTTACAAGTATTCATTATTCCGGGAACCATTTGATAACGATGCCGGCATTATTGCTTACAGAACTGCGGATTTTCATTTGAAGACCTGTGAAACATATGCAAGGCTCAGAAAGACCAAGGATGCACTTGCACATCTGAATGAAGGCAACCTCTATACATCTGCATGGGGGACAGGTACCCGGACCAGGGCAAATTTAACCAGTGTCAGTGTGGAAGACCTGCGGTTTACCGACCCGGTGGAAGACCTTATTGTTGAGGAGCGTGCACTTGAACTAGCCTATGAGGGCCACAGGTGGTTTGACCTCATGCGGATCGCCAGGCACAGGGATGACCCGGCGTACCTTGCAGATATGGTGGCGGCCAAGTTCACCGATGAACAGAAGCGTGAGGAAGTAAGAAATCGCCTTATGGATGTGAATAACTGGTACCTGCCTTTAAGACTGAAATAATGATATTTTGTTTATACATATTAGTTTTCCAAACTTTAATTAAAATGCTTATGAAAACGAAACGAGTACTATTATCAATGATGATCATCCTGCTTGCGGTAGGATGGCAGGTTCCTGTCCAGGCACAGGAAATACCTGTGAATTACACCCAGAATCCAAACTTTGAGCATGATCTGAATTCAATTTTCTGGTATGGTGGCTGGGATGCCGATTACGGATCGGACGGAATTGCTTCCTTTCCATCGGCATATCTGACTGACACAGAGTCCCATTCAGGGAACTGGAGTCTTTATTTCTTCGCTCAATGGCATTATATATGGATTTCATATCCCGCAAGAGGCCATGAACAGAAAAGAATGAAGGTCAGCTTCTGGTATAAGGGCCGTCTTCAATACTTTAATAATTATATCTACCGTGATTTAGGGATGACGGAGGAGGATCTGCCTCCTGCATTGGCGGAGTATGTTGGAGCGGATTCCTCATGGCATCAGGAGGGAGGTCAGGACGCACTGAGGTTTGACATGGGCGGAGAAAATGACTCGACGGCGGACTGGACCTATTTTCACCATATATGGGATATGCCGGGAACAATACCAGGATGGGGCAACACGGTAATGTGGTATTCAGACGTTCCGGAATCATGGGTTGATGACCTCTACTATGGAGAATGGTACGACGGCCAGTATTCCGGAGAGGAACCATTCGGATTTGTCAACGGGGATTTTGAAAAAACGGAACTGAACACGGAATGGCTGGTTAATGTGGTTTCCTGGGATAATTATTTCGGGAACAGTGACTTTTTATCATGGACAGAGAACAATACTCCGGATCCGGGTCTTCAAAGCCTGCGCCTGATGGATTACTGGGAGGTATTCCCTGATACGAATGATGTTGTAGAACCTTATGATTCCATTGAGCAGGATACAAGCTTCATGGATAAGAATGTAACCTACTACCTCCCTGCACTTAATGCTGAAGGGAAGGATATGGAGTTAAGTTTCTTCCATAAAGGGAAAGAGGCCACGATGGATCTTGAATTCTATGATGATTATGGAGTGACAACCGATGAATTCCCGCTTCCAACAGGAGCAACGCTTTATGCTGATACGGCAAATCCGGTTTACGAATTGGATACAAGTTACATAATGAGCGTTGCCAATGACACCTTTGCCGTCGCAGAACAGGGAGATTACACGGATGTGATAGAACTTCAGATCGATACAGCAATGTATTTCCCGACTGAAACGCTGGCATGGCAGGATTTTGATAATGAAGCTGATCAGACCTTAGGGGGTGGTTCATGGCTCTGGTCCGATGGAGACAATTATGGATATAATGACTGGGCAGCTGGTACGGTCGATGATGAGGCCTGGACCTCTCCTGAATCCCTTTGGTTACCTGGTGATCCAGGCTGGGGCGGAGCAGAAGGTTATGCCGATGTCGTTGACGACACCAACTACATCTGGGAATTCATGTATAAGGGTCAGGTCCAGTTTATCCTGAATCTCGGAGCTACAAAATACAACCTGGTTGATGACGTGGATGGAATTGTACCTGCTGGTGCAACAGCAGATACAAATGAGATCACATGGCTGCTGGATTCGAAGTACTGGAATAAGTTCCGCTTTGAATACAGGCAGGGATCCTGGCTGGCTGATGCAGCGTTAAATGACACAGTATCTGTTGCTTATAACCTTATTGGAACGTATGATGCAGCGGACAATGGATATGTTGATGATGTATTTG
>DAOUVF010000455.1 GCA_030667765.1 Bacteroides sp. | reverse complement strand
TTTATAACGGCCTCTCTGGCTGCTGTACTGCAGGAAGAACTGTCAGATCCGCTGAATCATGACCAGCATGCTATCTGCGCTCCGGTGTTTCAACTTCAGGGGGTAGCTACTGCTGACGGGGGCCGGCTGAGGATAAACCGGATCCAGGTCCTTGGCGTGAATGAGCAATTCGATCTGATCGCTGATACCTCCTCTTATTTTGGAAATCTTTCTGCTGATGAAGTGATCATCAGCGAAAATCTGGCCGAACGGCTGGAGGTTGGAGCGGGGGACTTTCTCATGTTAAGGATCCGGAAAGCCAGTGTAATGCCCATGAATACCCCCTTCGTATCGGCCATCCATACGAGCGTTTCAGCAAGGGTCCGTGTAAAGGCCATTGCAGGTGTGCCGGAGCTGGGTAGATTTAGCCTGAAGATCTCCCAGACCGCCCCGTTTAATATTTTTATCAGCCTCGATCACCTGAACCGGATCATGGACCTTGAGGACAGGGCAAATCTTATATTGATCTCACATAATGGTACCCTGCAACATGAAGAGATCACTGCCTCCCTGCGGAAAACCTGGAGACCTGCAGATGCCGGGTTAAGGATCCGGGAAATAACAAGCCTGGATGAGATTGAACTTTATGCAGATAGGGTTTTCATTGAACCGGCCATCATTGAAGCATTTCAAAATTCAGGCGCAGATCAGCATGAGGTATTGACCTATTTCGTTAACAGCATCACAGCCGGAACAAACCAGACACCCTATTCTTTTGTTTCAACCCTGTCAGCCTGGCAAAATACCGGCATTTCGCAAAGGGGACGAATTGCTGCTGCGACGGGGGACTGGAGTCCGGGTGAAGATGGGATCATAGTCAACGAATGGCTGGCATCAGACCTGGATGTTGTACAAGGTGATACCGTAAAGCTTGAATATTTTGTACCCGGACCCTTACGCAGGCTGGAGGAACATACTGTTTCCCTGGAAGTTGAAGGAGTTGTACCTATGGAGGGACTTTTTGCTGACGTGAACCTGATGCCGGAACTGCCGGGCTTGTCAGATGCGGGTCATTGCCGCGACTGGGAGGCCGGGATCCCCATAGATCTTGAGAAGATCCGCGACAAGGATGAGGATTACTGGAACGAATTCAGGGGTACGCCCAAGGCATTTATTTCCCTGCAGACTGCAGGCAGGTTATGGAAGAACAGGTTCGGGGACTATACCGCAATCCGTTACCGGGCAGAAGAGATGGATCATGAGTCACTGGTAAAAGTTTTCAGGGATCACCTGGATCCTGCTGACCTGGGTATCCGCGTTGAGGACATCATGGATTCCGGTATGAAGGCTGCACGCAATGGAGTGGATTTCAGCCAGTTATTTATTGCATTGAGTTTCTTTATCCTGCTCTCAAGCATCATCCTGACAGCCCTTCTGTTCCACCTCAACCTGGCCAGCCGGATCAGGCATGCCGGTACCATGGCCACCTGGGGATATTCTAAAAAGCTGATCAGGCGTGTCTACCTGATCGAGGGTGGATTGATTGCCCTTATTGGGGGACTGCCGGGTGTGTTGCTTGCCATCCTGTACACCAGTTTCGTATTTAAAATGCTGGGGAGGGTCTGGTCTGATATTGTGCGCACCAGCGTTCTTGAAATTTCCATCCAGCCACCGACGCTGCTGACCGGCTTACTGGTCTGTATGTTGATATCCTGGCTGGCTATATACTATATTCTGCAAAGGAACCTCAGGAAGGAGATAGTGCAAATTCAGCGAAGCCTTACCTTCCGTTACAGAAGGCGATCCGTCCTGTTTAGAGCCCTCCCGGGTTCGCTTGCAGCTGTGATTTGTGCCGTACTTGTATTGATCCAGGTACTCGGCACCGGGACTCTGGATGAGATGGTTTTTATGATGGCAGGAGGACTCTTTTTTATTTCTTTTATCCTGTTCACCGACCAATTATTGCGTATTCCCCGGCCCGGTGGGTCTTCCAGTCTCTCTCTGAGCCAGGTTGTTCAGCGGAACATTGCCGGGAACAGGCAGCGCAGCCTTACCATCATCCTGTTATTTGCCCTGGGCACATTCAGCGTGGTGCTGACGGGGGCAAACAGGCGCAACCCGCAGAGGGAAATCAATGATGATTCAAGCGGTACAGGTGGTTTCCAATACTTCGCAGAAGCGACCATCCCCATACTGCATGACCTGAACGACTCTGAAGTCAGGTATGTATCCGGGTTGGAAGGGGACTATTCCTTTGTCCAGTTCCGGAAAAATGACGGGGATGATGCCAGTTGCCTGAATCTTAACAGGATCAGTAATCCGGTCCTGCTGGGAGTAGATCCGGCCCTAATGGAAGGCAGGTTCAGTTTTGTGGCCTCGACCCCGGATCTCGATCCTGCAAAACCCTGGGGATCCCTTGAGAAGGAGTTTGTCGGTGGATTCATCCCGGCCATTGCTGACCAGACGGTTATTCAATGGGGACTTGGTAAAAAAACCGGGGATACATTATATTATCAGAGCGAGACCGGGGATACATTGAGGATAAAACTGATAGGTGGCATTGCTCCCTCTGTCCTGCAGGGGAATCTGATCATTTCAGACCGGTATTTTTTAAGGTTTTTTCCTTCCTCAAGCGGTGCCTCTGTATACCTGGTTGATGTCGAGCCTGGTGCCGGTGTTGACCCGCGAAATGACCTCACCAGGGCATTCAGGGATAACGGATGGTACATGACAGAATCCGCTGCCAGGCTGGCTGAGTTCGCGTCTGTCCAGAATACCTATCTGTCCATTTTTACTCTCCTGGGCATACTGGCTTTGATCCTCGGT
>DAOUVF010000200.1 GCA_030667765.1 Bacteroides sp. | reverse complement strand
TGGATGCAGCAGTTGCGGTACTGAATCCACTCAAGGGTTCAGGTACCTTGATTTTCGGCGATCATGATCAGATTTTTAAGGGTAACGTCGATAAGTGGATTATCTTCGCCAATACGCTTAGACTCCGGATTGCCATGAGGATCTCCGATGTGGAACCTGGACTGGCACAATCCGAGGCTGAAAAAGCAGTGGCGGCAGGTGTTATGGAGACGCTTGATGATAATGCCGAATTCCAGTGTACCGCCAACTCACGTCATGGTATACCCAGGATGATTGGGTGGAATGAGTTCCGCATGAGCTCCACCATGGAAAGTGTGCTGACAGGTTATAATGATCCGCGCGTCGCGGCTTTTTTCTCTCCTGCGGTTGACCCGGAATTTGGTGAATGGAGGGGACTGCGCAACGGATATGAGATCGTTGACATGGCTGCACCTGAATTATTCTATGACAAACTTTCCAAGGTAGGTCCCAAATGGGTACCGATATCCCAGCAATATGTAATTACCTGGGAAGTTATAATGTCTCCAGAGGCTTATTTCCTCAGGGCTGAAGGTGCACTGAAAGGCTGGAACATGGGTGGAACTGCTGAAGAGCTCTACAATTCAGGGATAGAGATGAGTATGCTTCAATGGGGTTTTGATGATCCTGGAGTAATTAGCTCCTATCAACAAAGTGCCAATGTGCCCATCGCCACGCATGATGCACCCACTCCGGTCTCAACCATTCCGGTAAGATTTGATGCTGGTGATAATGCCGTTGCTCTTGAACAGATCCTGACCCAGAAATGGCTCGGACTATATCCGGATGGCTGGGAAGCCTGGGCGGATCAACGTCGGGCAGACCTGCCTAAAAGGTATCCTATAATGGCATCGGAGAATGCGGATGTAGGTGTGAATGATATGATGCGCAGGATACAGTTTGTCAGCAGTGAATACGAGCAAAATGCTGAGGCAGTTGCAGGAGCCCTTGGCAAACTTAGCGGACCGGACAAAGGAAGCACCAGGCTCTGGTGGGATCCTGCTAAATAGTATCTTGAAAATTACCATAATTAAAAGACAGGTCTTCGGGCCTGTCTTTTTTTGTTTACAGGAAAACACTTAGTTTTAATGCCGAATCCAAGACTAATGAAGAAGGGTATCAGATTGATATTCATCCTGGTGATTTTGATGGCCGGTTTGTCATGTAAGCAAAGGAACATACAATTTACCTTACTCTCTCCGAACCGGACAGGGATCACTTTCAGGAATCCCATTGAAGAAACCGAGGACTTTAATCATCTTGAATACAGCTATCTGTACAATGGTGCGGGCGTTGCGATAGGAGATATTAATAATGACGGGCTGCCTGATATATATTTTTCCGGTAACCTGGTAAAGTCCAGGCTTTATTTAAATAGTGGGAATTTCAATTTTGAGGACATCACCCAAACGGCAGGGGTTGCTGCCAGGGAGACCTGGAACAACGGAGCGACCATGGCAGATATCAATGGCGATGGTTTCCTTGACATCTATGTCTGCAGCTCCACGGACGGACGGCCAAAATACAGGAAAAATCTGCTTTTTATCAATAACGGGAACCTGACCTTTTCCGAAAAAGCCACGGAATACGGTATCGAAGATCCGGCCTATTCAACACATAGCACCTTTTTTGATTATGACAAGGACGGGGACCTGGATCTGTTCGTAATTAATCATTCTGTTGACAGGTACACCAGGTTCACTGAACAATCATCGGGATTTAAGCAGGAGTACAATCCTAATTACGGACATAAATTATTCCGTAACGATGGGGATGTTTTCACTGATGTAACACAGGATGCAGGGATCCTTTCAAACGTAATTAATTTCGGTCTCGGTATTGCTGTTTCGGATTTTAATAATGATCACTGGCCCGACATATATATCTGCAACGACTATTACGAGCAGGATTATTTTTATATCAACCAGAAGGATGGCACTTTTTCCGAGCAGCTGGAAAAATACTTCAGCCACATAACATTTTCATCAATGGGCAATGATGCAGCAGATATAAACAACGACGGAAACATCGATCTATTTACGCTTGATATGCTTCCGGAAGGGAACAAGGAGCAGAAACTGGTAGCAGGACCCCACAATTACGAAAAATTCAAATTGCTCGAAACCAGGGGTTTTTATTATCAGACCACACGGAATATGCTGCATTTGAATAATCATGGTGAGTTTTTT
Organism: Bacteroides sp.; assembly: GCA_030667765.1. Taxonomy (GTDB): domain Bacteria; phylum Bacteroidota; class Bacteroidia; order Bacteroidales; family SM23-62; genus SM23-62. The sequence continues at coordinate 3,873 of DAOUVF010000200.1, read as the reverse complement.
ACTGAAATTGGAAGCTATGCAGGCATATATGCCACGAATTGGAGCTGGTCACCCCTGCTCTGTGACTATGATAATGATGGTTTGAAGGATCTTTATATAAGCAATGGTTATGGTAAGAATAACACCCATATGGACGTGCTCATGCTGCTCGTTGAGGACGCACTGAAACAGCAGGGTGGAGAACAGGGAATGAATGATATGGAAGTGATCGATCAGGTTCCGGCTACCATTCTTAAGAATTATATGTTCAGGAATAATGGTGACCTTACTTTCACTAATGTCCGTAATGAATGGGGATTTAATAAGTCAACCCTTTCCAATGGCACAGCTTACGCTGACCTTGATAATGATGGCGATATGGATCTTGTGATAAGCAATATCAATGATTATGCATATATCTACCGGAATAATTCAGAAAAATTATCTAACAACCACTACCTGAAAATTAAATTAAAAGGTAGTGGCCTGAATACAGGTGGCATTGGTGCCAGGATTGATATTAGCTGCGGGGATATGACCTATACCCAGGAATTCTATCCCTCCAGGGGGTATATGTCCTCCATGGATCATGCTTTGATTTTTGGATTAGGAGAGGCAAACTCGATTGATAAGCTATCTATTATATGGCCTGACCTGAGGGTGCAAATACTTCATAATATTGCCGTTGATCAGACCATTACACTTGAAAATGAGCATGCAGAAAGGGTAAAACCAGAAATAAAACCTGAGATTCAGACTATTTTCCAACCCTTTGACCAAAACAAACCGGTTCATTACAGGCATACAGAAAACGATTTTATTGATTTTAAAACCCAACCATTGCTACCCTACCTCCTTTCAACCCAGGGTCCCTATTTGACTACAGGAGATGTCAATAATGACGGGCTTGATGATATTTTTATCGGAGGGGCCAGGGGATCTCCTGGTGTGCTGTATATACAGCTTCAAGACGGTACATTCGAAGCCTGGAATAAAGAATGCTTTGAAGCAGATAAGAGAAGTGAAGACCTTGGTGTTTTGTTTGTTGATACTGATGGTGATGACGATCTTGATCTTTATGTGGTAAGCGGGGGTAATGAATTCGAGCTGGTATCAGCCGATCTGCAGGATCGTTTATATATAAATGATGGCACAGGAAGTTTTAGCAAATCGAAAAAACGTATTCCCGGGATGCTTTCAAGTGGTTCCTGTGTGAGATCGGCGGATATCGATAATGACGGGGATGTGGATCTTTTTGTTGGCGGCAGGCTGACTCCCGGCCTCTACCCCATTGCACCCAGAAGTTATATCCTGGAAAATGATGGAAGGGGAAACTTCCACGATGTGACAGAAGAAAAAAATGCTGATTTGCTTAATCCGGGTATGGTAACAGATGCACTCTGGACAGATTTCAGTGGTGATGGTCTACCCGACCTGATACTGGTCGGCGAATGGATACCGGTAAGGCTGTTTCTGAATTCCGGTTCAACCCTGGCCGAAATAACCGGTCAAAACTGGATGCCGGACTCCAGGGGATGGTGGAATAGTATTGGCTCCGGTGATTTTGACAAGGACGGGGATAACGATTATCTTCTTGGCAATTTTGGTTTAAACTTCGAGATAAAACCAACACCTGATGAACCTGTAAGCATTTATGCCAAAGATTTCGACAACAATGGTTCATTGGATGCCGTAATGTCCTCTTTTATCAAGGGTGAAAACTACCCGATCTACCCGAAAGACGACCTTGGGTCACAAATACCGGAAATATATAATAGATATCCCAGCTATGGATCTTATGCCGATCAGACAATTTCAGATATCTTTTCGGAAGAGGAACTGAGAAATTCCCTCTTGCTCCAGGCCAATACTTTCAGTTCCTCATACCTGGAAAACCTGGGAAACAATCAGTTCACACTGTCTGATCTGCCTTTACAAGCCCAATTAGCTCCAGTGAACAGTATGAGATCGGATGATTTTAACAATGATGGAAATCTGGATATATTACTAGTCGGAAATTTCTTTGGATCCAGAATTCAGTACGGACGCCTTGATGCAAATAAAGGGCTATTAATGCTGGGTGACGGAAAGGGGAATTTTACGGAAGTACCGAATAAAGAAAGTGGTTTATTCATCAATGGTGAAGTAAGGGATATAGCCCGGGTCAGACTGGCAACCGGCAAGGAATTACTGCTGTTCACACTCAATAATGACAGTCTGCAGCTTTACCAAATATCTAACCATTAGCGGATGCTTGCTACTCAAAACAAAAAGACAATGATAACTGCCCTGCGGAGGGCAGGCAAAATATTACTGGATAATTTCGGTAAGACACCAAAAATATCGGTCAAGGAAGCAGACAGTAGTATTGTAACTGAGACAGATATCCAATCTGAAAAAATAATCCTGGATATACTGGACGAACATCCGGAGCAGTTCAATATCATTTCCGAAGAATGTGGATATATACAGGCCGAATCGGAATACACCTGGATCATCGATCCCATAGACGGAACATCAAATTTTGCAGCCGGACTGCCATGGTTTGGCGTTATAATGGCATTGATGAAAGATAAAACCCCGGTACTGGCAGGAATGTATCTGCCATTAGAAAACCAGCTTTATTATGCTGAAAAGGACAAAGGTGCTTGGAAAAATGATAAACCCATCCATGTTAACAGGACAAGACAGCTAAAGGATACGCTGCTTGCATATTCATTCGATCACAGCAGGGATCCGGGGAAAACAGCATCTGAAATGAAACTGATCGAAAAAATTTCAGCCAATATCCGGAATATCAGGGCCACAAATTCCCTGGTTGACTTCTGCTATGTCGCTGATGGCCGGATTGGGGGAGTCATTAACCAGACCACGAAGATATGGGATATTGCCGGCCCCTCTCTTATCATTCGTGAAGCCGGAGGATCAGTTTGTGATATCCGGAAAAATGAACTCGATTTTGATGTATCAGCCGGATCAATTTCAGACAATTATTCCATTGTAGCATCGAGCGGATCGGTTCACAGTGAACTTTTATCACTGATCGATACAGAATAAGCCCGTCCCTGAAAAAGCATTAAGACCCCCATCCAAATTTGAGGTATTTCGGCTCAATGTTTTAAAGCAAAATGGCCTTAATGCCCATGATTTCACAAAATGCAGCAAGATCAGCGTAAAGATGATCACCGTAACCCAGTACGGCATATTCATTATTCCAGGCTTCCATGAGTTCATCCATATCGCAATGGGCAGTTACAAAGGCATGGGGCCAGAACGGGATGCCGCATTCAAGCTGGCGCTTTTCCAGGTCTTCCTTGCCGGGCTCAAAAATAGTGCAACCTGCAATGGCCATTTCAAATTCACCCTTATTCCTTCCCAAGCGGGCAAGTATACCCTCTCCCGGTTTACAGGTAAGTTTCACTGACAGTCCACCGGCCTCACCTTCCGTCGGAATACCGTGTTCAGCAAACCCGGCCGGACCCGCACTGCCTGCAAGTGAAGGTGGACATGCACCATCACCAATGATCTTGATCTCATTGGTGGACTTATCAATATGCTGAAGGTCTCCGTAATAGACAGGCTCAGTGCTCAAATCAGTCATTAGTTTAACGGTCATGGCGGTATTGAAATCACTCAGTGTGGATGTACCCACCCCATCATTCAGCATCATGCTCTGTGCAAAGCAGGTAGCACTATAATCATCAGCCATACCGGGAAAGGACTGGATGGTGTAAAAATCCCATTGCTCCTTCTTCAAAATCTTTTTAATGGCAAGGTACAGACGTATGGATCTTTCAGAAATCTCATCAGCGGGGATGGTGTTTTCGAAAAATGGCTGGATCCTGGCCCTGGCACCTTCTATCTCTTTCCCGGTGATCTTTTTTGCAGTATTGA
>DAOUVF010000151.1 GCA_030667765.1 Bacteroides sp. | reverse complement strand
TCCTGTCAAGGCTGTTTGACTCTATGAATTCTTCAATCTGGGCGATGCCCAGATTTGCGTATAAGGGATAATCATCTCCAATGATAGGCCTGACATTAAAATCCTCAAAACAGCTATCATCGTCCATGATAATACGGCATGAACCCAGTCCCATACCCATGCCGAATTCATGACATGCCCTGGCCAGGTTCCTGTTGATTGTGCCTGCCATCTTTGTACCGCCGGTCATGCTGCTGACCCAGAGTGGGATATTCAGTTTTTTTCCCAGGAAATCAAAGGGTTCTGGGGAACCGCCTGGATGTGGATTGAGCAGGGGTTCGTAATCAAACCGGTCATCTATAGTGTTTTTGAGTGTTTGTGAATCCAGGGCAAGATCAATATGGTCTTTTTTCCGCTCTTCCATATAAATAAATTTAGATAAGCTAGACACCCAGTTTCCGGGAGATAACCAGCCTGAGTATTTCCGAGGTTCCCTCGCCTATCTGCAATAGACGCTGGTCACGGTAGAAGCGCTCGATGGCTGCACCCTTGATCAGTCCGTATCCCCCGTGGATCTGCAGGGACTCATCAGCCACCTCCCTGGCAATCTCTGAACAATACAGTTTGGCAATGGCTGCTTCCCTGCTAAAAGGTTTGCCCTCATCCTTTAACCAGCAGGCCTTATAAAGTGTATTCCTGGCCAGTTCAATTTTCATATCCATATCTGCCAGCTTGAAACCAATGCTCTGGAACTTCGAGATCGGGCGTCCGAACTGTTCCCTTTTCTTCGCGTAATCCATGGCTGCTTCGAATGCCCCCTGTGCAAGTCCCAATCCCATGGCTGCAATGGAAAGCCTTCCTCCATCCAGTATTTTCAGCATGATCTTGTAACCCATGCCACGCTCCCCCAGCAGGTTGGCTTCCGGTACCCTGCAATTCTTAAAAAATAATTCGGCCGTATCGATGGCTCTCCACATCATCTTATTATGGATTTTCTCAACGGAAAATCCCTCTGTGCCCTGTTCTACCAGGATGGTGGACAATTCCTTCCTGCCATTATTTTCATTTGTGACAGCCTGGACGGTTAAGCCTGCAGATATTGGCGTAGAGGCATTTGAGATGAACATTTTCCTGCCATTGATCACCCAGTCACCATTCTCCAGCACAGCCGTGGTTTGGGTCCCCTGTGAATCTGATCCGGCCGTTGGTTCTGTCAATCCAAATGCCCAGAGTTTCTGCCCGTTGGTAAGCTGTGGCAGATATTTGTCTTTCTGGGCTTCTGTTCCAAACTCTGCAATGGGACCGATACCCAGGGAATTGTGAGAAGCCACAACCCCGGCCTGGGAGCTATCCACACGGGCCAGTTCTTCAACAGCTATGATGTAAGACAGGGTATCAAGACCGGCCCCGCCATATTGCTGTGAAAGGTTGATCCCGAAGAGTCCCAGTTCCCCCATCTTATTTGAAAGATCAACAGAAAACAACTCCTTTTCGTCAAGTTCGGCTGCAACGGGTGCGATTTCCTTCTCTGCGAAGTCCCTCACTTTCATTCGCAGAGCCTCATGTTGTCCGTTTAATATCGGCATGGTTTCATAAAAGCTTAGACAAAAATAATAATTATTCTATCGCTATGATAGGTTTATTTAATTCCACCTGGTCACCGGGATTCATCAAAACACGGGTTACTTTTGCCCTCCTGGGTGCCAGGATGTTGTTCTCAATTTTCATGGAATCTATGACCAGTAAAATATCTCCTTTCGAAATAGTATCCTTCTCTTTTACATTGATCTTAACGATTTTGCCATACATCGGAGAGATAATCATATTCTCATTATGTTCATGCCGGTCGGAAGATCCTATGATTGCAGGTTGTTCAGGCAAGGCATCCCGCCGTTTAAAAACAACTTTTAATCCCTGGTATTCAACAATTTCTTCACCTGTTGCCAATGGAGCATAGGAGACAGTCCCTGACTCTCCATCAAGGAGGAAACTGAACTCGCCGCCCTCTTTCCTGACCCCGGATATAACATATTCATTTTCCCGGTACCGGAACCTTAGCATCTGCCTGTTAATGAAAAGTATTTTGATACTCTCTTTCTCACCTCCCATGGAAAATTTTAGACTGGCCATCTGCCGCCAGTAACCGATCGTATGCCAGGGTGAATAACTATTTTTTGCCTGATGTCTCGAATTCCCGGCCATTAAGCTGCCAGCCAGAAAAGCACTTACATAAAAAATATGATCAATCCCGTCCACCCTGCGGCGGATAGCTGTAGTCAGGTGTTCCAGCCTGAGATCACAGTAGCGGGTGGAGATCCGGTTTTGTATATAGTTCTCATCCTGCAGGATCTCCTGCAGGAAAATGATATTGGTCTGTATCCCGAGGATGGCATATTCCCTGAGCCCCTTCAGCAGGTGATGCATTGCTTCGGTCCTGTCTTCTCCCCAGGCGATCATTTTCGAGATCATCGGATCGTATTCCGGGAAGATCCGTGCCGGACCGTCCAGTGATGTATCCATCCTGATGGAGGGATTATCTGGTTCCTTATAGTAAGCGATCCGGCCTGGTGAAGGCCTGAACTGGCTGAGCGGGTCTTCGGCATATATCCGTGCTTCAATGGCATGCCCGTGGGACCGGACCTCCTCCTGTTTATACCCCAGGGAAATGCCCTGCTCAATACGGATTTGTTCCTTCACCAGGTCAATGCCGCTGGTCATTTCTGTAACAGGATGCTCCACCTGTATCCTGGTGTTCATTTCAAGGAAATAAAATTGCTGTTTCTCATCCACCAGGAATTCAATCGTCCCGGCATTGGTATATCCGAGTCCCACAGCAATGCTAACTGCCGCTTCTCCCATTCGCCGCCGTGTTTCGGGAAGGAGCCAGGCGGACGGGGACTCCTCGATGATCTTTTGGTACCTTCGTTGCACAGAACACTCCCGTTCATTTACATGGATGACATTCCCATGATGATCACCCAGTATCTGGAATTCGATATGACGCGCCGGATCCAGGTATTTTTCAAGAAAAACATCACCCTTCCCGAAATAGTTCTGTGCTTCGCGGGCAGTGACTTCCAGCGCATCCGCCAGTTCTTCTTCATCCCGGACGATCCGCATGCCCTTCCCGCCTCCGCCGGTGGCCGCTTTTACCAGTACAGGATATTCCAGTGATCCGGATTGCTGCAGAATTTCCTCTGCGGAAGCCACATCTCCCCGTAAAACCGCTACGCCTAATTTACTGACGCTTTCCCGGGCCTCGATCTTATTGCCCATCAATCGGATCAGTTTGGCCGAGGGACCAATAAATACCAGGTCATTTTGCTCACAAGCCTCTGCAAACAAATGATTTTCAGAGAGAAAGCCATATCCGGGATGTATGGCCTGGACTTCCGCCATTCTGGCTATGGAAATGATTTTTTCAATATTGAGGTAGGTATCCGCTAAGTCTGTACCATGGAGAGGGAACGCAAGGTCCGCCATCCTGCAATGATAGGCATCAGGTCCATCCAGGCCGGAATATATGGCCACGGTAGTGATCCCGAGTTCCCTGGCAGCCCTGATGATGCGGAGGGCTATTTCACCTCTGTTTGCGATCAGTATCCGGTCGATTTCCATTATTCCTTGTTTCTCCAGTTTGGGATGCGTTTACTGAAAAATGCATCCAGTCCCTCGGCAGCTTCATCCGACCTCCGGGCACGGGCTATCATTTCCGCAGTCAATGCCCTCAATTCCCCGTTTATTTCTTTATGTTCAATATCGACAAGCAGTTTTTTGGTCATCATAACGGCACCCGGTGCATTTTCTTTAAGCAGCCCTGTCAGTTTCTCTATCTCCATATCTGCCTGCTCATGGGAGACTAAATGGTCAACCAGTCCACCCGAAAAAGCTTCAATCCCATCCATGACCTTTCCGGATATCATACATTGTCTCGTTTTGACACTTCCCATCCGGCGAAGGACAAATGGGGCAACAGTCGCCGGTACCAGTCCCAGGCCAACCTCAGAAAAAGAAAACCTGGTATCTTCGGTGCTAAGTACAAAATCACTCGCGGCAAGCAGTCCGTTTGCCCCGCCATGAACAGTGCCATGAGCATAGCAAATAACCGGGATGGGCAGCCTGTACAGACTCTCAAAACAATCAAAAAACAGGGTGGCTTCTGACTGGAGATCTTCATCCGTTTTCTGGGATATATCGGACATGAATGCCAGGTCTGCTCCGGCACAGAATACCTTGCCGCGCCCCCTGAGTACGAGGACCCTCGCTTCCTTCCTGGATATCGATTCGAAGAACGATAAAAGCTCGGCAAGCATGTCAGCATTCAATGCATTCCTCTTTTCCGGCCTGTTCAACCAGAGATAGGCTACCTGGTCCTTAATTGAAAACTCGATGGTGTTCAGATCCATGCAGAGGGCTTTATTACATTCTGTAGACCCCCGTTTTAGGGTCCGGATAAGGTTTATTGAGAGACATCGCAATTCCCATGGCCACCACTTTCCTTGTATCCACCGGATCGATGATGCCATCATCCCATAGCCTTGATGTACTGTACCATGCAGAACTTTCGCGAGCATATTTGGCGAGGATCTCCTCCTTGATCTGCCTGATCTCTTCTTTGGGGACTTCCCTGCCTGCTGCTTTTAACTGGTCCATTTTAACCCGGCTCAATACCTCGGCTGCCTGTTCGCCACCCATTACAGAAATACGCGCATTGGGCCACATGAAAAGCAGTCTTGGATCAAAGGCCCGGCCGGCCATGGCATAATTCCCGGCTCCATATGATCCGCCGGTGATGATGGTAAATTTAGGTACGCTTGCTGTAGAAACCGCGTGAACCAGCTTGGCCCCGTCCTTGGCGATCCCCTTGTGTTCATATTCCTTGCCCACGATAAAACCGGTAATATTTTGCAGAAACAGAATGGGTGTCTTCCTGAAATTGCACAACTCGATAAAATGGGTTGCCTTGAGTGATGTTTCTGAGAAGAGCACGCCATTGTTGGCAATGATCCCCACCGGGTAACCCATGATCCTTGCAAATCCAGTCACAATGGTGGGTGCATAATGCTGCTTAAATTCCTGGAACTTACTTCCATCCACCAGGCGCATAATTATCTCCTTCGGGTCAATGGGCTTTTTGGGATCCGCAGGGATAAGCCCGTACAATTCAGCCGGATCACAGGCCGGTGGTTCAATAGTTTTCAGGGAAAGTTCCTGCTTCAGGGCTGGGTTCAGCTGCTCAAAAATGTTCCTGCAGATCTGTATGGCATGGGTATCATTTTCTGCCAGATGATCCGCTACGCCCGAAATCCGGGTATGTACATCGGCGCCTCCCAGCTCCTCGGCAGTTACATCCTCACCTGTTGCAGCTTTTACAAGGGGAGGTCCGCCAATGAAAATCGTCCCCTGTTTCCTGACAATAATGGCCTCATCACTCATGGCAGGCACATAAGCTCCTCCGGCTGTACAGGATCCCATGACAATGGCTACCTGCACGATCCCCTCTGCAGATAACCTGGACTGGTTGAAGAAAATCCGGCCAAAATCATACTTGTCCGGGAAAACCTTATCCTGTTCCGGAAGGAAAACGCCACCTGAATCTACCATGTATACAATTGGGATATGGTTCTCAAGGGCTATCTCCTGGGCCCTGATATGCTTTTTTATGGTTTCTTCAATATATGTTCCACCTTTTACCGTGGCATCATTTGCAATGATCACCGTTTCCCTGTCATGGATCAATCCAATCCCTGTAACAATACCGGCAGCAGGAAACTGGTTCCGGTACTGATCCCATGCGGCAAAAGTGGATAATTCCAGGAAGGGGGTATTCCTGTCTACGAGCAGATCTATCCTTTCCCTGGCAAGTAATTTATTCCTGGCTTTGTGTTTTTTTACGGCTGCCGCTGACCCACCCCGGTGGATCTCTTCCAGCCTTTCATGGAAATCGGCAAGCAAAGATTGATAATTGGACAGGTTCTTTTTGAATGCTGCTGACCGGACATTAATATTTGACTGGAGCTGAAACACTGGGTTATGGCAGTATAGTATTGTTCAAATTGTGGTATGGCAAATATCTGAAATTTCACGGTGATTCCTACATAACAAGCTGTGAATTCATTTGTTTAAACATAGGTAAGATATCTTTCTAATTTATGTAACAAATTTCCCTATCTTGCGTTTACTGAATAAAAGTTGATTTTATGGCACACGCACATGCTGGTAACAGCGATGAGCTGTTGAAGAATAAGTTTGCACAGAAGAAATTCCACCTTCCCGTGATCGGGCATTTTGCAGACAGAAGCGTGAAATTCAATTCCATCCTGGAAGCTTCACAGGCCACCGGACTTCACCCAATGATGATCTTCGAGGCTTGTATTGGCAAGATATTCAAGGCAAGGAATACTTACTGGGAGTACGTAAAGGGAAACCACTATATCAAGTACAAGGCCTTTTATATCAATGCACAGGAAAGCTATACCAGGGTGGGTGGATTCAACGGCTGATCATTTCTTTCCCTGTGTTACTCCCGGCCAGTCATCAGTTCTGAAAGGTGATGCCGGTAGTCCTTCCGCATTGTACAGATTAACATCATCGGGATTATCAGCCCAGCCATAGCGTACTGCTACGGGCTGTTTGACTTTCTGGCTGTATACAAAGACCTTATCTCCCTGGATATGGGCCCTGGCCCAGTGGAATATCCGGTCTTCGCCTGCAATGGAAAATCCATTCAGGTATCCATACCTGTTCTTTGCCTTCAGTCCCCCCCCAACATGTTCAAAACTCAGGATAACATTATCCCCGGCTATGATCATGTCCTTGTAAACAGGTCCTGAAAATACAAGATCCTTACCGTATGCAACATTCAGGGCCGCGAGTGCCAGCCGTCCCCCAACATCCTGTTTATTAATGGGATGGATATCATCTGCTTCCCCAATATCAATGGCCACAGCCATCCCTGTATAGGGGAGCGATAATGCCATGGACTGGGCTTCACGCAGCTCTGCCCAGGAGCTTTCTCCCGGTTTCCCGGGAGCTTCCATAAAATTCGCCAGCTGGACAAACACAAAGGGCATATCCGGGTATTCCCAGTGTTTTCTCCAGTCTTCTATCATCAGAGGAAACAGCTCACGGTATTGATAGGCCCTTGAAGCATTGGATTCTCCCTGGTACCAGATAGCACCTTTGACCCTGAAATCCAGCAAGGGATGGATCATGCCGTT
>DAOUVF010000387.1 GCA_030667765.1 Bacteroides sp. | reverse complement strand
TTTCAGCTATGGCGACTGAATATAGGTGATTTTACATAAAAATTAAAAAAGAGTTACAAAGAACACCATTTTTCTTTATCATGAAGTTGCTATAAGCTTTCAGGGAGGTTAGATTTCCTGTTCCTGACCCTGTTAAGAAATTTCCGGATGTTCTAGCCGGTAAGGACCCCCAGTGCCGGAGGGTATAAAAACATCCTGGCGGTGATCAGCACTTAAAAGACAAGGATAATGGACAAAAGGAAAAATGAAAATTTCTGTGCCGCCGGGAGCTTGGTAATCATATGGATTTGATTTAAAGCGTTATATACAAAGGCAGCTCCACAATAAATGTCGTCCCCTCTCCAGGTAAGGTTTCATACCTGATCCCACCTCCGGCATGCTCAATGATGTTTTTAACGATGGCAAGTCCCATGCCCATACCACTGGATTTGGTGGTGAAGTTAGGCTGAAAAAGTTTATCCCCAAGTTCAACAGGGATGCCCCTGCCATTGTCCATCACCTTGACAATCGCGTTGTTTTCAGTGGTTTCCAGTCTGATGCTGATTTTCCCGCTCCTGTCCTCTGGTATGGCCTGTATTGCATTTTTCGCCAGGTTGATGAAAACCCTTGACAATTGTTCCCGGTCCGCCAGCACTATGGCCGGCACCGTGTTTGAAAAGGTGGTCTGGATCTCAATATCCTCGGTACTGTGGAACAGTTTCGAGATCTTGATTATCTTTTCTTTCAGGTCGACCTCCTCATTATTTGTCCTGGGCATCTTTGCAAAATTTGAAAATTCTGTAGCAATGGCTGACAGGTGGTCAATCTGCTCAATGAGCGTCTGCGTGATCCGTTTCAGGTTCTGTTTCAGTTTGGCAGCATCTTCCCCTGAGGATCGCTGCAGGTGTTGCACGCTTAGTTTCATAGGGGTCAGCGGGTTCTTGATTTCATGGGCAATTTGCTTGGCCATCTCCCGCCAGGCCGATTCCCGCTCCGAACGGGCAAGCTTTTCAGCTGAATCAGCCAGCTCATCAACCATATGGTTATATGCCCTGACCAGGGCTCCTATCTCGTCCCTGCCCTCATACTGTATCCTTTCATTGCTTTTCCCGAAGCGTATCTTCCCGAATTTGCTCTCGATCATCCTGAGTGGATGGGTGATCTGGTTTGAAATGAAGACTGCGATAAGGATGGAGATGGTAATCAGCAGGACATAAAAATTAACCACGGCAACCACCAGGTTTGAGATCTCCCTGGTCAGGGCCTGCTGCCTGGTAAAATAGGGCAGGTTAAGGTAGGCAAGTAAATCATTCCTGTCATTCCTGAAAGGTACATAGGCAGACAGGAAACGCAGTTCCCCTAATTGTTCTTCATGGGTAAATTCTGCGTCATTCAGGATGGCCAGTTCATAATACGCCGCCGGGTGTATTTTAGGACCGGTAAGGCGTTTCTCAAATATCTCCGCTCGGGATGTTGCCAGCAGGTCCCCGTTGGGTGCATACAGATTGATGTCGGTAAAGAACACATTGGAGAATTTCTGGAGCAATTCATCCAGGCTGGTATAACCTCCTGCCTGCCAGCCTGCGGTCAGGTCATCCTCATACTCAAGCTTATGCATGACCTCGATGTAGACCGAGTGTATCTTCTCCTCCAGGCTGTCGAAGTGCCTTTCCCGGTATTGCCGGATACTGAACAGGATGGTGCCGCCACCGATCAGCAGCAGGGACAGGAAGAGGATGCCGATCATGGTAATCTGGATCTTGTTCTTGATGTTCACCTGGAATCTCCTTCTGAGAAAAGGAATATTTACCAGCAGCAGGTTCACTGTTAAGATCAGGTAGAAAAAAATAAAGATATAGGTGAAAGTGATGGCCGTACTCAGTAGGCTCACCTGGGGATTGCTAACAACCACTGTATTCTTGTCATCCAGGTGATAGGCCAGGTGTTCATACCCGTCATAAACGGTATATTCAAATTCATCGGAAGCCCGGGCATAGGGATCCTGTCTCAAACTGTATGAATAGTCCCCCGACTGGGTGATCAATTGCCCATTATTATATTTTGCATAGGTATAATCCCTGTGAAAGAATCCTTTGCGAAGCCTGTCTGAAAGCAATAATTCAGGATACCCGAGCTCATCTGTAACCAGGCGTGAATCAAGCTCCAGGAACAGGCTGGCTTTCGTGGTACTGTCACCCGAAAAATACTCAAACGATGCAAAATAGCTGATCCTTCCATTCATGTTGTCCACGAAATAAAATCTTGAGCCAGGGATCCTGATCCGGCTATCCCTGTGCAGGGTATCGAAAAAATCATAACAGTGATACCAGACATCAACATATGGTTCGATATACAGGCTGTCATCGGGTGTACAGAGGGTGAAAATCATATCGTACCTGTCCCAGAACCCGCTGAAATAGTTGCCCATCAGGTATTCATCAATGACCATGTGATCTGTGTAACCCTCGTGCAGCATATACCCCAGTTCATGGTCAGTGGCAATATCCATTTCCAGGTCCTTCAGCAGCAGCTCGGCAACCGGATCATGCTCAGCAGAAAGGTCAACGGCGAGAACCATTTTCTCATTATGCCTTTTTTCATCCGAATAGATCCCGATCTGGTACACTGATAAAATGCTGTACAGGAATATCACCAGTACGAAAGTGGAGTATCTGAACTGAACATGCCTCCTGCCCCTGAACACAGCGACCACCCCGGTCACGACCGTGATCAAAAAGACCAGCAGCAGGTCCGGTCCGCCAGGCTGTATAAAACCCGTCACCCAGGCAAGCAATCCGAAGGCGATGACAAAAAAGAACAGCCTGTAGGATGAGAGATCCGGTTTAAACAGGCTGAAAAACTTATCCATCAGCAGGGTCAGGGAGGTAAAATGAAATGCCAGGATGAGGAGTCCCACAAAGGTAAATATAGTTATGTCAAGCACCCTGTAGGTTTCAAACGAGATACTGGAATGAACGACAAGGCTCCGGAACATCAAGATGGTTAACTGGAAATATAATACCAGGCCAATGAAAAAGATCCCCTGCAGTACCTGTAAAACAGTCCTGCTGAATTTGTCAGGCAATGTAAATTCAGCATGAAATATATATGCCAGGAAAAATATGAAGAAGGTTGTGATCAGCAGGTCCGCCAGTGTGGGAAAAAGGTTGGAAGCGGCAAATAACACCGGATTGAAGATCTCAAGATCATTTATCTGATCTGGAATGGCCATTTTCAGCAGGATGGCATTCAGCAGGATCATGATGATGGCTCCCATGACAATCCCTGTATTCTTCCAGAACGGATCAGGTATGGATTTGATCAGGTGGCGCACATACAGGAGAAAAAGCAGTATCCCGGCAAAAAAGAGGAAGAGGGAAATATAGGATTGAAAAGGACTGTATGGGGGGATCTGGCTAAAATCAAGAGTGAATACATCCTGCTGCCATGAATCGTGAATGGTACGGCCTGTATGGCCTCCTCCAGGCAGGATCAGGGTCCCCGCCGGAACATGAAAATCCACCTGGAAATCATTCATAAGGAAACGGTT
>DAOUVF010000055.1 GCA_030667765.1 Bacteroides sp. | reverse complement strand
CGGCCGAGTCACCGGTGATAAGCGGAGGAGATCCAGGTCCTCACGGCATTCAGGGAATTGGTGCGGGTTTTATCCCAAAGGTTCTGGATACCAGCATACTGGATGGCACCATCAGCGTGGATAAAGATGAGGCATTTGAATATTTAGGTAAAGCTGCCACTGAGGAGGGATTGCTGCTTGGTATTTCATCGGGAGCCACGCTGGCAGCCATCGCCCGGAAAATCCCGGAATTGCCTGCAGGCAGCAGGATCCTGGGTTTCTGCTATGATTCAGGAGAAAGATATCTATCACTTTTGTAATTTTGCATAATCCGAAATTTTCAATAATTTCACGTATTACCAGACCAATAACTAAAAAATTTTACCAAAGTGAAAATAGCTGTTGATTTCGATGGAACCATCGTCGAACACAAATACCCGCAGATCGGGAAAGAGCAATTATTTGCATTTGAAACCATTAAGCAACTCATCAAACAGAAGCACCAGTTGATCCTGTGGACTTACAGGGCAGGTAAGGAACTGGATGAAGCAGTCGAATACTGCATGGAAAACGGGGTTGAATTTTTTGCCGTTAATAAAAATTATCCCGAGGAGCATTATGATGGATCAATTTCCCGGAAGATCGATGCAGATGTTTATATTGATGACAGGAATGTTGGAGGTTTTCCAGGCTGGAGTGCCATATGGCAGATCATCAATCCCTCAGAAGGTCAGTCAAACAGGGAGATGAAAGCGGTCAGTTCAGCAGATAAATCAAAAAAAGCCCGAAAAGGATTTTTCAAAAGATAATTATAATGCCGGCCACTGGAAAATTCTTCCCGGTCTTATTGATAAGTGTGCTGGTGTCCGTTTTCTCGGGCTGTGGCAGAAATCCTGTTAACAGTAATGGGAGAGGGTCACAAGCCCGCCCCGGGCATATATCACGACCCAATACAACCAGGATTACCCAGCCCGGGAATGATCAGATGTTTACTGTCGGAGATCCGGTTATTGCCCGGGTTGATAAAGTAGCTGATACGGTTCAGTATATAGATTCAGTGGAGTTCTTCTTTGGCGGATCTAAAGTCCATGCCTGTCTTGAAGAACCTTACAGGTATGAATTCAATACCCGAGACCTGACAGTGGGAACCCTGTCCATCAGGGCAGTTACATGGCTTGGAGACAGTCTCAGGGAATACCATAACCTGCAGGTAATTCTGCGCTCCGATATTGTTCCTGAAAACCTGCCCTACCAGATAGAAAATGTATACTCGCATGATATAAAGGCATATACACAGGGATTGATCTTCGCGGATGGATATCTCTACGAAGGGACGGGACAATATAATGAATCCTCTCTCAGGAAAGTCGAAATCAAGACCGGTGAACCCGTCAGGTTGACCATGCTCGCAGGGGAGATTTTCGGTGAGGGGATAACCATTTTCAACGAAAGGATATACCAGCTGACATATAAATCACAGGTAGGTTTTGTATATGGAAAGGAAAACTTTAACCGGATACGGAAAGTTTATTACCAGAACAAGGAGGGCTGGGGATTGACACATGATGGGACCCATCTTATCATGAGCGATGGCTCCAACAGGATCTATTACATGGACCCTGAATTCTTTACCGAAATCAGGCAGCTGGAAGTATATGATAACAAAGGACCTGTAACCCGACTGAATGAACTGGAATATATCGAAGGAAAAATCTTTGCCAATATCTATGGAGAGGATGAAATAGTAATCATTGACCCCGAAACAGGCAAAATAACCGGGAAACTGAACATGAGAGGCATTCTTGATGCAGCCGACAGGCATTCCAGGATCGATGTTTTCAATGGCATTGCGTGGGATCCGGATCAAAGATTGTTGTATGTTACGGGAAAATACTGGCCCAGTCTTTTTGAAATTTCTGTCGGCGGAAGTATTTAATTCTGCAAAAAGCCTATTATAATCTTCACACTTTTAGGAATGATACTGAACTCAAGGGGTGTATGACCCAGAGATTCCCCGTCTGTCTCCAGCATGATCCTGTCATCTGATTCGACCCTGATCGATTTTCCCGTAAAAGAATCCACCTTTGGATGTTTATTGATCGTCCCGTCATAGAGGCGTCTCAGGCTCAACAGGATATTAGGCCTGCTCATCCTGTTGATCACGGTAAGGTCAAAGAGTCCATCATCCGGTATAGCCCCGGGCACCGTAATCATCCCGCCGCCATTGTATTTGCATATTCCCACGTTTATGCTGAGGATCTCATTCTCCATATCCCTTCCGTCAACACTGATCACGGCATTCACAAACTTATAGTTGACCAGGCTGCTGAATATATTGATCAGGTAGAGCAAAGGGCCGCCTTTCCCTTTTTCCTTCAACCGGTTGGTTTTCCGAACCACCTCCGCATCAAACCCTAGTCCGGCAATATTGACGAAATACCTGTTCTCGGAGGTATTATTCCTTTTATATTCAACCATGCCGGCATCCTGGATGAATGTTTTATTCTCCAAAAGTACCTGTATGGCTTCCTTATAATCTTTCGGGATCCCGAACATCCTTCCCCAGTCATTGCCGGTGCCAACGGTGATCATCCCCAGGGAGATCTCGGTGGTTTTAAAACGCTGCTGCTGAAATATACCATTCACCACCTCATTCATGGTACCGTCCCCGCCCACGACAATGATCCGGGTATACCCCTTTTTAATATAATCACTGGTCAGGTCGATCGCATGCATGGGGAATTCGGTAAACACGGGATGGTAATTGAATTTGAAATGGTTCAGCCAGCCCGCTATCAGACTCCAGTCCCGTATTCCCCTGCGCCTGCCCGCATTAGGATTAATGATTACCAGCCACTCCTCGGATTTCCGCACAAATGTTAGATTAATGGTTCAAATATCTTAAAAAATCTTTAATTACAAACATAAATTGATTTCCATCCTGTCTTAATGTGCAGATCCTGGGACTTCAAATGAATGATAATTAGCTCTATACAAATGAGAAGCCCGGGATTGTTAATAAGGTGTTTAAAAATGAAGATGAAATGTTTGCAATAAGATTCTGGAGAAAAAATGCGATTGGAACATAAGTTAGTAAATTTGAAGCCCACGTGAAATTCAAGATTTAAAAGCAAAGGAATGGGAAAAGTAATAGCATTAGCAAACCAGAAGGGAGGGGTAGGGAAAACCACCACGGCAATAAATCTGGCAGCCAGCCTGGCAGTACTTGAGCAGAGGGTATTGATCGTAGATGCAGATCCGCAGGCAAATGCCACATCAGGGTCAGGCTTTGATACCAAGAATATCAAAACCAGTATATATGAATGCCTGATCGATGATGTAAATCCCGCCAATATTATTCTGAATTCAGAAATTGAGGGATTTGACCTGATACCTTCCAGCATAGATCTTGTCGGAGCCGAGATAGAGATGCTGAATCAGCCGAAGCGTGAAATGATGCTTAAAAAAGTGATTGATCAGGTAAGGGACAACTATGATTTTGTGTTGATAGACTGTTCGCCAAGCCTGGGATTGATCACTGTGAATGCGCTCACCGCCGCGGATGCTGTGATCATACCGGTTCAATGCGAATATTTTGCTTTGGAAGGACTCGGCAAATTGCTGAATACGATCAAGATAATTCAGAACAGACTGAACCCGGAGCTCGAAATTGAAGGTTTCCTGTTGACCATGTACGATTCCCGCCTGCGTTTATCCAACCAGGTAATGGACGAGGTAAAAAAGCATTTCCAGCAAATGGTATTTGAAACCATCATACAACGGAATATTAAACTGGGTGAGGCACCCAGTTTCGGAAAACCGGCAATCCTGTATGATGCTGACAGCAAAGGGGCGATCAACCACCTGAACCTGGCCAGGGAATTATTACAGAAAAATGAGAAGACACGGATAAAAAATGTGGAGAAAATAATCGAATAAAAGAGCAGTATGGCAAAAAAGAATGCATTGGGTAGAGGGTTGGGAGCACTGATCGAAGATGCTGATCAGGCAATAAGGGTACCAGGCACTGCCATAAACGATATAGATATTGATAAAATTGAGGTCAACCCTTTCCAGCCAAGGAAAAACTTTGACGAGGAATCCTTGCGGGAACTTGCCAGTTCCATCAGGGAAATTGGCATTATCCAGCCTATTACAGTCAGACGCTTGAATGAGGATACATACCAGCTGATCACCGGAGAAAGAAGATATAAAGCAGCCAGCCTGGCGGGACTGGATACCATTCCTGCTTATATCCGGACGGCAGAGGATGAGAATATGCTCGAAATGGCCCTGGTGGAAAACATCCAGCGGGAAGACCTTGATTCCATTGAAGTAGCCATCAGTTACCAGCGCTTGCTGGAAGAAGTCGGATTGACCCAGGAAAACCTGAGTGACAGGGTGGGAAAGAAACGTTCCACCATTTCCAATTATCTGAGATTGCTCAGATTGCCTGCCGAGATCCAACTGGGCATACGCGACAGGCTGATATCCATGGGCCATGCAAGGGCACTCGTGAATATTCCGGATCCGAATATCCAGCTTGAGATCTTCCAGAAGATTATCAAAGATGATTTATCGGTCAGGAAAGTTGAAGAATTGGTTCGCCGGACAAACAATGCCCGGGGACCCAGGGAAGGAAGCCCTGATCATGAATCCCGGACCGGGAATTATGATGAATTGAGAGAGCATCTCTCCAGGTTCTTCAAGGTTGAGGTAGACTTTAAAATAAGCAATAAAGGCTCCGGGCGCATCGTTATACCATTTAAGTCAGACCAGGACCTGGAAAGGATCCTGGCAGTACTGGATCGTATGACAAATAAATAACCAGGCCGGACTGCAAACAATCAAAAATATACGTCATTTTCATGCCATCCTGTTCATAGGGGTGATTTTTGTATGCCAATCACTCCGGTCCCAACCGGTTGACAGCCTGATTATAGAGGCTGACACCCTCAGCATAGATTCCTTCATGCTTGAGCATTCTCCCAGGAAAGCAGCCATGTACTCTGCCGTATTTCCTGGAATGGGGCAGATCTATAACAAAAAATACTGGAAAGTCCCCATCGTTTATGCCGGGATGGGAGCATTGATTTACAGTGCGATATGGAACGGACGCCAGTACACCTATTATTTTGACAAGTTTAAGTACATGACTGAAATCGATCCCCCGCTGGATGAGCATGAGGGACAATCTCTCAGGGAGGTTGAATGGTATAAAGACTCTCATCTCAGGTACAGGAATCTGTTTATTATATTCTCGGTTGGTTTTTATGCCCTTCAGATCGTGGATGCCAATGTGGATGCCCACCTGATAGATTTTGATATAAGCCCGGATCTGAGCTTTACCGTTGATCCTGCCATGCTTCAACCCTATGACAATAAGGCGACATTTGGACTCCGGTGTTGTCTAAATTTCTAAATTGCACCCATATGTACCAGAAACCCTATCTGTCCCAGGCATTTTTGATGATCTTCCTGGGTCTCTCAACCCTGCTGAATGCCGGATGGGCAGATACCACCAGTTCGCATCTGGATGTGATGACTTTGTCCGACAGCCTGGAAATTGATTTTTTACATGACAGTTTTGAGGACAATCTCGACAGCCTGGTAGGATTATGGTATGTGGAGAATGCGATGGGGATGTACCCTGACTCGGGATGGACCGAAGAGCCGGATACAGTCTTTCCCCAATTCCCGGATTCAGTCTACATTGACAGGCTGGAACGACTTCCGGTCCAGGTAGACCTGACTTTTAACAAATTTGTACGGAACTACATCCGTGTTTATACCGGAAAAAGAAGAGAGCTTGTTCAGGTAGTACTCGGACTGTCAGAATATTATTTCCCGATCTTTGATGAGATCTTTGATTATCATGGCATACCACTGGAATTGAAGTACTGCTCGATTATTGAATCAGCATTGAATCCCAGGGCCGTATCCAGGGCCAGGGCAACAGGCATCTGGCAGTTTATGTACGGTACAGGCAGGATGTATGGGCTGACCATAAACAGCCTTGTCGATGAACGCAGGGATCCTGTAAAATCAACCCATGCAGCGGCCCGCTTTATGAAGGATCTGTACAGTATCTATGGAGACTGGACCCTGGTGATTGCGGCCTATAATTGTGGTCCCGGTAATGTCAACAAGGCAATCAGGAGATCCGGAGGGAAAAAGGATTTCTGGGATATTTATTACTACCTGCCGCGTGAGACGAGGGGGCATTTGCCTGCTTTCATAGCGGCCACCTATACCATGAACTATCACAAGGAACATCTGCTCTACCCAAAGCCCATCGAGCTACCCATCCCCGCAGATACCATCATGGTTAATGATAACCTGCATCTGGAGCAGGTATCAACGGTACTTGACATTCCAATTGAGATGCTCAGGGATATCAATCCACAGTACAAGTATGATATCATTCCAGGGAAGGAGAAGCCCTATGCCTTAAAGATACCGGTGCAATACTCCATGCAGTTTATAGAATTGGAGGATTCCATTTTTGCCTATAAGGATTCCATATATTTCAACAGCAAAAAAGTTACCAGGTCTCCCTCTTATTATACCACGAGTTATGTACCCAAACCACCTTCATCCAATATGGATAAGGTTACATATACCATAAAGTCTGGTGATAACCTGGGATATATCGCCAGCTGGTTCCACATAAGGGTCTCAGACCTGAAATACTGGAACAATATTTACGGTAATACCATCCGATCCGGTAAAAAACTCATCATATATGTACCCAAAGACAAGCTTGCTTATTACAGCAGGGTTGACCAGATGAGTTTTGCAGAGAAACAAAGATCAGTCGGGAAGGAAGTAACCCAGGCTGAAGCTCCGGATATGACTGTCCGGGAAGCTGATAACCAGGACTATGTGATGTACCAGGTAAGATCGGGTGATACCCTCTGGGACATCGCGAATAAATACCCGGGGGTCAGTGATACAGATCTCATCAGGTTGAACGGATTAAGTGATGGCAATAAGATCATACCAGGTATGATCATCAAGATTAAACCAAAGTGAAACCACCAAAGATACTGGTGTTTGTCTCTTCTGTGCTGGCCATTCTCCTGGCAGTGTCCATTGTTTTCCCCAAAGAAGGGATACGGATCAATGACCATATCACCCTGCATTTCCTGACCCTGGGAGAGATCCTCGGGAAGGATACAGTACAATATGCGGATATCTCAGGGATATTAAGCAGCAGCGTGGCCATCAGCGACTCGGCTTACCTTGCCATGCTGGACCCGGACAGTGCAGATGAAATGGTATTGGACACCATCCGGGCCAATGCAGACAGCCTGAAGCTGAAGATTCATTCTATTGAATACCCCGGAGGTGACAGCACACTGCTCTATCCTTTTTACAGGAAGATGAGGGCAGCTAAAAAACCAGGACGATCCCTCAGGATAATGCATTACGGGGATTCACAGATCGAAGGGGACAGGATGACATCCCTTATACGCTATAAGCTTCAAAGGCAGTTCGGTGGATCTGGAATAGGTATGCAGCCACCGGTACAGTTATATGGTTACCAGTTATCACTTATTCATACTGCCTCTGATAACTGGAAAAGGTATACGGCATTTGGTAAGGTGGATTCCACACTGAACCATAACAGGTACGGGATGCTCGGAAGTTTTGCCAGGTTCTCACCATACCCGGATGAAATGGATGATCAGAAGGAGCAGGAATATGAGGCATGGATAAGCATGGAACAGTCAAAGAGGGCCTATCAGCTGACGAGGATATTTAAGAAATGCCGCTTGTACTATGGGAATGCATCCCAGCCTGTATTTTATGAGTTGTATTCGAACGGCGAACTGTATGATGCAGATTTCCTTGAAGTAACTGAAAAATTCAGGGTGAAGAACTGGACTTTTGCTGAGACCCCGGAACAACTGGAGTTTCGTTTTAAATCATCCTGCAGTCCGGATTTCTACGGGATTGCCCTGGATCATGACCGGGGTGTTGCGGTGGATAATGTGGCCATGCGTGGGAGTGCGGGACTTTTCTTCACCAGGGTGGACGGGGAAATGCTGAAAGAGATGTACGATGACTTGCAGTTTAAATTACTGATACTACAGTTTGGAGGTAATGTAGTTCCCTATATCTCGGAAAACTATGTGTACTATGAAAGATGGTTCTACAGGGAACTCAGCAAGTTAAAGTCCCTCATGCCCGACCTGTCCATCATCGTAATAGGTGTGGCTGACATGTCTGTCAGGGAAAAGGACATTTACACCACTTATCCAAACCTTGAACATATCAGGGATGCCTTGAAAAACGCTGCTTTCAGGGCTGATTGTGCATTCTGGGATATGTACAGCGCCATGGGAGGAAAAAACTCCATGCCCAGCTGGGTTTTTGCCCGGCCGTCCCTGGCTTCATCGGATTTTGTTCATTTTAATGAACGGGGTGCCAGGGTGCTGGCAGAAATGTTTTACAATGCATTTATGCATGATTACAATGCCTATGTCAGTTCGCTTGAGTAGTCGTATTGTCCTGTTTTTCAGCCTGATATCGGCAACCTCTGTCCATTCTCAGT
The DNA here is from genome assembly GCA_030667765.1 of Bacteroides sp. Lineage (GTDB taxonomy): Bacteria > Bacteroidota > Bacteroidia > Bacteroidales > SM23-62 > SM23-62. The sequence continues at coordinate 2,500 of DAOUVF010000055.1, read as the reverse complement.
CCCTCGAGTTCCCCTACGAAATTCCGGAATATGATTTTATTCACTACGATAGTAACCGGTTTAAATTTGAAGAGGATAATACCTTCTACCAGCATTTTCTGGCCAAATTCAGCAGGCTGATAAGTGAAGGTTCGGGTCAAATATCCGTAGTGCATATAGGAGGGTCACACCTGCAGGCAGATATCTACACTGAACGTATCAGAAGCAGGTTCCAGACCTTTCAACCGGGGAATAACGGGGGCAGGGGCTTTATCTTTCCATATTCGGTTGCAAGGACTAACAATCCCCCGAATTACAAGGTAGGCTATACAGGCAGGTGGTCCGCCTGTAAGAATACCCAGGAGAAAAAGAAATGCCGGCTGGGACTGTCGGGTATTTCTGTCACAACCACTGATACAGCAGCCAGTATAACCATTACTTTTCCAGCCGGTAACGCAGTCTTTTATGATTTCAACCGGGTAAGGATATTTTACCTGGCCGACAGTATCTCCTATGATTGTTCCGTTATATCACCCGCAAGGGTCACCGGCATTGAAAGGACAAGGCCGGGTTGTATTACGTTTGCCCTGGATTCCTATTCCGACAGCCTCATCTTCAGCCTGGAAAAAACCAGTAACATTCAGCAACGTTTCACCCTGTTGGGGATCAGCCTGGAAACCGATGACCCGGGATTGATCTACCATACCGCCGGCGTCAACGGGGCAAAGATCCCGTCTTTCCTGAGATGTTCCCTGCTACCTGATCATCTGGCAGGCCTCTCGGCTGACCTGGTGGTCCTTTCACTGGGGACCAACGACGCCTATACAAGGCATTTTAACCCCGAAATTTACAGGCAAAATTATGATACACTGATACGAAGGATCCGGACTGCCCTGCCTGAAGCTGCCATCTTGCTCACTGTACCGAATGATAGTTATCTTTACAGGAGATACACCAACCCCAATACGGAAAAAGTCCGGGAGGTGATCCTGGATCTGGGCAGGGAGCATCACTGCGGTGTCTGGGATTTTTACGGGATCATGGGCGGTTTGAATTCCATCATTGTCTGGCAGCGGTTTGGGCTGGCGAAGCGGGACAGGATACATTTCACCCGGAAGGGATATACACTGATAGGAGACCTGTTTTTCAATGCATTCCTGAAATCATATGATGATTATATAGATCAAAGACCACCTGATTGAACTGGTTTTCAAACATATTCCTTTATAACCAGGATGCTCCCCTGCTTTTTACCAGGTTGTATTTCTGGGCATTCCTGCTGGTATCCCTTACTTTTTATTCCATAATCTATAAGAAACGTGCTCTCAGGAATATCTATCTCTTCCTGATAAGCCTGTTCTTTTATTATAAGACCAGCGGACTTTTTTTCCTTCTCCTCGTTTTCTCCACCTTTTCTGATTACCTGATAGGGCTGGCCATTTACAATTTCAGGAAAAAGCCATGGAAAAAAGCCATGGTGGCCCTGAGTGTTACCATTAACCTTGGGGTGCTCTCCTATTTCAAATATGCCTATTTCTTTACCGACCTTTTCAACCAGACTTTCAGGGCGGACCTGGAGGTTGTAAACTTCCTGGCCCTTTGGTCCAACAATGTAAGCGGCTCACATTTTGATGCCTCCGTGATCTTTCTGCCGGTGGGTATATCCTTTTTTACCTTCCAGACCATCAGTTACGCGGTGGATGTTTACCGGGGCAAGTGCAAGCCCGTGAGGAACATCATCGATTTCGGATTCTATGTTTCCTTTTTCCCGCAGCTCGTAGCGGGACCCATTGTGAGGGCCTCTGAATTTGTACCACAGTTGTATGCAAAATATTCCCTTACACGTGAGGAATTCGGCTTTGCCCTCTGGATGATCATGAAAGGACTATTCAAAAAGATGGTGCTCGGTGATTACCTGGCTGTAAATTTCATCGACCGCATCTTTGATACCCCCACCTTATACACCGGATTTGAAAACCTGATGGCCCTGTATGGATATTCACTGCAGGTATATTGTGATTTTGCCGGCTATACCGATATTGCCATAGGGGTGGCGTTGCTGCTGGGTTTCAGGCTGCCAAAGAATTTCAATTCACCCTACAAGGCAGAGAACGTGGGGGATTTCTGGCGCCGGTGGCACATGTCCCTCTCTTCCTGGCTGAAAGACTACCTGTATATACCCATAGGGGGGAATCGCAAAGGCAAGCTCAGAACAAATATCAACCTGATGGTCACCATGCTGCTGGGTGGATTATGGCATGGCGCTGATATGAAATTCATCATATGGGGCGGGCTCAACGGAATCGGGCTCATCATTTATAAGTTCTGGAAAAGGATCAGTCCCTATGAAAACAAAAAAAACATATGGGTCCATATCTGGAAGATCTTCCTTACTTTCAATTTCATAACCTTCACCCGTATATGGTTCCGGGCCGACGATATGGACCGTGTCAATGCCATGCTGTTCCAGCTGACCCACAGCATGGATCTTTCAGTGATCCCCAGGGTCATTGGATCCTTT
>DAOUVF010000209.1 GCA_030667765.1 Bacteroides sp. | reverse complement strand
GCGCCGGGCATAGAAAAACTTCAGGAGGACCCGGCCAGCATGCAGGAAGATGCAAAACTGTGGCTGGATTTCGAAGAAATACAGGAAAGCGGCAGCTACTATTCTGTTGGCATTCCCGGGAGGACATACGGACTGGTTTGGCCCGACAGGATGGTCCAGCCCGAGCTCTGGCAACTTAAAAAAACACCCCAGCCCGTACTGGTGGAAGCAAATGTTCTTGAAAGAGGGGAACTTTCCATCCTTAACAGGCATCATTTCAAGAACCTGAAAGAACTGGATGCCCATTGGTCCATTACGGCTGACGGCCAAATACTCCAACAGGGAACCCTGGAGCTGGATATTGATCCCCGGGAAAAGAAAACCATAAAGATCCCCTATAAGATACCGGACCTGCAACCGGAGACCTATTATTACCTGCTGGTACAGTTTATCCTGCCGGAAAATACACGGTGGGCGGAAAAAGGGCATGAAGTTGCCTGGGAACAATTTGAACTTCCCTGGTACATGCCAGCACAACAAGGGCCGCGACCACCTGGTTCAGCCCTCACGGTTGAAAAAACGGAAAGTGAGATCATCATCAAGGGTGAAGATTTTACTTACGCCTTCGACACTGGTACAGGCATATTGCGATCATTGAATTACCATGGGATTGAATTGATTGAACGCGGACCAGGGTTCAATGTCTGGAGGGCACCCCTGGCCAATGAACTGGATGCCTGGGGAACCAGTGGGACGGAGATAGGGCACAGGATGCCGGGCATGGGCAGGAACCATGCAAACGGATGGCGTTCCATCGGACTGGATAAACTTGTACCCCTGCTCGAAGAATTCAAGTTGGTCCGTGAACTGCAAGATCTGGTGGAACTCCATGCAACAGTGAGCCTTTCTTCCAATAATTACAGCACGGGATTTGATGTTAATTATACCTACCTGATCCAGGGTGACGGCCAGATCAATATCAGGGTAAGTTCGACACCCCATGGCCATATGACCCACTGGCTGCCAAAGATCGGATTGCAGATGCAGCTTCCTCAATCCTTCCAGGAGATGCAATGGCATGGACGGGGGCCCTTTGAAACTTATCCGGACAGGAAAACAGGCGCCAGGACAGGCATTTTTCAAAGCACGGTAGAGGAAGCCTACGTACCCTATATCATACCCCAGGATTATGGTAATCGTACAGATGTTCACTGGATGTCATTGACCAATAAGGAAGGGATTGGCTTGTTGGTTACCGGAGAAGAGTTGTTCAATTTCAGTGCACAGAAATATGATCCGGATAATCTCGACCGGTCATATTACACCTTCCAGCTGCAGGATTCCGATGCGATCACGCTGAATCTGGATCACCAGGTAAACGGAGTGGGCTGCACAGCTATTTCGGTAATGAACAAATACCGTGTGCTGCCCGAACCATATGAATTCTCATTTACGATAAAGCCTTACTCGAAGTAAAAAAATAAAGGATTTAGAGCTAGGCAAATTAAAATGAAAGGGTAAATGTAGATCCATCATGTGTATCCAGGGGCATCTCAATCCTGAACTTTATTCCCATATTCTGCTCACTTTCGCAGGTGATTGTTCCATTCAGCTTTTGTGTGACAAGATTGTACACAATATGCATGCCCAGTCCGGTTCCAATTTTCTTATTTGTCGTAAAGAAAGGCTCAAAGATCTTTCCAATGTTTTCCGCCGATATCCCCCTGCCGTCATCAGAATAATCAAAGTACAGCCTGTTCTCATCAATCCGGGCCAATAATATTATCCTGCCCTCATCATGTTCAGCGTAACCATGTGTCAGACTGTTCAGCACAAGGTTGGTTATAATCTGCGAGAATGTCCCGGGATAACTATCAAGTTCAAGGTCATCATCCATATCGAGCTCAATGGTGATCTTCCGGTTTTTTAGCACTGAAAACAGGCTGCGAATAACATCTTCCGTATATCCCTTCAACTTAAATTTTCTTTCCTGGGAAGTGGACTGGTCAACAGAGACCTGTTTAAAACTCTGTATCAGGTTAGCTGTGCGTTCCATATTGGAAAGTATCAGCCTTGCACTCTGGTTGGCTGTGTTAAGGTATTCCTTGAACTCGCTGCGGCAGATCTTATTTTGCTTGTAAAGTTTTGCCATCTGCGTGGTCTCATCCATCAAGCCGGAGGCAGCTGTCACACTGATCCCGACCGGGGTATTTATCTCATGGGCCACCCCAGCCACCAATCCGCCGAGAGCTGCCAGCTTCTCTGACTGGATTAGTTGATCCTGTGTCTCCTTCAACTGATCAAGCGTCAGCTGTAGTTCTTCTTTCTGTGCTTCAATAGTAGCTGTTCTATCTTTTACCTGCTCTTCCAGCTTTTCCTTATCAATTCTGAGCCGCATAGTTCGCCATCTGATATATCCGAAAATTATGAGGAGAACCAATAATACATAGGCAAAATATGCCACGATGGTGCGGTACCATGGAGGATGCACGATGATATCTATGGATGCCGGAGTTTCATTCCATAATCCGTCATTATTACTACCCCTGACCAGGAAGGTATATCTCCCCGGATCAATATTGGTATACCTAACCTCCCGGGTGTTCCCACAATATGTCCATGCATCCTCAAATCCTTCCAACATGTATGCATACTTGTTTTTATGTGGATTGCTGTAATTCAGCGCAATAAATACTAGAGAGAAGATATTATCCTTATGTTTCAGGCGGATGGTCTCCATCTCATAAACAGGCCGGTCAAAATAAACCCTTTCCTGGTCGACATGGAATGAAGTAATGTAGACCTCCGGCCGATTGGTATTTACTGTTATGCTATCCGGGTGAAATACATTATATCCATTGGTGCCACCGAAGTATATCTCGCCCCTGGCAGATATAAAAACCGCATCACGATTAAATGTGTATCCCTGGAGTCCGTCACTTACATCGAAATGATTGAAATTCGGCTTCGCCAACCAGGCATCATCCCTGGCCAGGGATAGTTTCGATATTCCTCTGTTGTGGCTGATCCAGAGGTTTCCATGATCATCACAAACCAATCCCTGCAGCATTTCTCCGTGAAATTCTTCCGCCTCTCCAAAAAAGCTGAAATAGCCCTTTTGCCTGTCAAATGAGTTCAATCCCTTGGATGTTCCAATCCATAATCTGCCCCATGGATCCTCCACAATTTGTCGGATATTATTATCGCTTATGGTCGTGTTATCTCCAGGTATATTCTGGTAACTTACCAGGGAAGAGTCCTTAACATTGTATCTGAATAACCCGCAATTGGTTGTCCCTATCCACAGATAACCATCCTGATCCTCAAATAATTCCACAATAGAACAATCAAAAGAGTATTCATTTTGAAGAAAATCCACAGGATCCCTTAGTACATGAGAGAAACGACCTGTCATCCTGTCCAGGATATCCAGTCCCATATTCGTGGCAACCCAAAGGTTTTCCCTGCTGTCTTCCAGGACATCGGTGATATCATCATCACTGATACTTTCAGGATCATTTGCATCATGTAAAAAATGAACAAAAGATATCTCAGGTTTTTGAGAAGGCCCGGGGCTCTCATGAATAATCATTCGATTGAATCCAAACCCGGTACACACCCAAAAATTATCCTGCTTATCCTGATAGATCTTCTGAATGGCGTTGCTGCTGATCTTATCCTTAAATATCCTACTGTATGGATCTGCCCGGAAATTATGGTATTTGCCTTTTGTTTCCGGAGATGAAAGGTAAATTCCATTTTTAAAAGACCCTAACCAGAGCCGTTCGTTTTGGTCCAGAAATATGCTGCTGATATCATTCTCTATCAAATCATCAGGATTATCCGGCTGCCTTTTGAAATGCATGATATTTTTATCCTGCCCGTCAATTTTGATAATCCCGCCGGATAAGACTGAGACCCATATAATGCCTGCATCCGTGGTAATAAGATCCACAATGTTGTTGGGATATTTTTGCATGATAGAGGAGTAAACCTGTTCAATAAAAGCCCCGTATGGATATTTGTGATGATGGGAGAAATAATTTATAGATGCTGTACCCGGATTAAAACCGTAGTAGCCTTCCCAGGATGTAAGCCAGATTGTTCCCTCAACATCCCTTGTGACCTGGAGAAGATTATTATATCCAAGTGTATCTCCCTCGCTTAATTGATCATCCTGCAGATAAGGTATAATATAGTTGATAAAATTATCATTGACATAATCGAATTTTGAAAATCCTGACCACCCTGATATCCAAAGATCCCCTCCGGGATCCACATATACCTGTTCCAGGTAATCACTCAATATACTTTGTGGATCATCCCGATTATGCCGGTATTGTTCAAATCGTGCATTGGTGTCATCTACAAGCCTGAATACTCCGGCACCCCATGATGATATCCACACCGATCCCTTTCTATCTACATTGACACTGAAGGTTCCCAGGATCGATGCCCGGTCTGCAGGCATATCAGTGTAATGATAGAGTGTAAATTCATTTTCTTCCCGGTCATATTTATACACTCCATCCCTGATATTAACTCCGGCTATCCACAGGTTGCTGTTGGTATCCTCTGCAAACATCACCTCGGACCAGTAAGGCAGGAGCCGTGGCTTTGGATTGAATAGAAAAATACTGTCATTTCTGTAACTATTGAACCGATTATGGGATCTGTCAAACGAGAAGATCCCTGCATCGGTAAATACCCAGAACAATCCTTTCGAATCTTCTTTGATGAAGTAAATGTTGTTATCTGGTTTGTTCAGATCATATGGATCGGGGTAAAAGGTATGGAAGTTTTCCCTGCCCCGGTCATACCTGCAGAGTCCCCTGCGGGTGGAAGCCCAGATGACTCCCTTTGTATCTTCATAGATGGTATGAACGAAATCATCAGGAAGTGATGTTGTATCATTTTCCTGGCTTATAAATGTCCGGACACCATATCCATCATAATAGCCCAGGCCATGGTCGGATGTGAACCACAAAAATCCATAGGAATCAATATGAAGGTCAAAGATATTATTGGTGGTCAGTCCATCTTGAAGACCGATATGCTGGATCCTGACATCTTCAGGATTGGTAATTACTTCCAGTTCGATCTGGGCTTGAAGCATGACCGGAACCAGGCATAATATTGAAAGAACCAGATTGTAGATACTCTGGTTGTTCATTGGCTAATTCTTTCAGCAGTGAAAATGGTCTACTATAAAATTATTAATTCCTGCTGTCAAAACAAATTATTCCCCGAATGGTTCTTCAAGTGACTGGCAAAGCATGCCTCCAAGATATTTGCCTCCATCTTCTGTCACGACAAAACAATCTTCAACACGGAGTCCGAATTCATCATAGATATAGATCCCTGGTTCGTTAGACATTGTCATGCCCGGTTCAAGCAGAAGGGGATTGTCCTTAACAAGATAGGGCCACTCGTGCCATTCCAATCCTATCCCATGTCCCAGCCGGTGTACAAAATAAGAATAACCGGGCCCATACCCTGCATCTTCAACAACTTTTCTTGCAGTCCTGTCGATCTCCCCGGCAGGAATACCGGGACGAACAGCTGCCATAGCCGCATCCTGGGCGCCCTTTACAATTTCGAAAACTTTCTTCTGCTTATCATTTGGCTCACCGAAAACAATGGTACGTGTAACATCTGAACGGTAACCTTCCACGGTACATCCCCCGTCCACCAGTATAATGTCCCCATCCTTGAGGTAATATTCCTGCCCGGATCCATGTGGGAAGGCTGAAAGGGGCCCGAACAGTGGCCATCCTCCGCCGGTGGCACCCAGGTTTTCATGTCCGGTTGAGATAAGGGCACGCAGGTCCTGTGAAGTCATGCCGGGCTCAACCTGTGCAAACGCCCATTGGTAAGCTTTTTTGGTGATCCTGTTTGCCAGGTCCAT
>DAOUVF010000256.1 GCA_030667765.1 Bacteroides sp. | reverse complement strand
CTTTTCCGCCAAAAAGGGGATGCAGAAATTGCAGAAAAACACGGACTTACAGAGAAGGAATTGAAGGAAATAATTAACCATGGAAAAAAACTTCTTTTAAAGGAACGTTCCAGTCGGATTGCCCCGGGACTTGATGATAAGATATTGACCTCCTGGAATGCCTTGATGGCCAGGGCCTATGCATACAACTACCAGGCTTTTGCCGAGCCGGAATTCCTGGAAATAGCTTTAAAATCCGCCCGTTTCCTGGAATCTACTGCCATAGGAGATGACCTGCAAATGACCAGGAATTACAAGAATGGTAAATCTTCCATTCCTGCTTTCCTCGATGATTATGCCTTTACCATTTCGGCATTTATCGAGATATACCGGTCCACCTTCGAGGAAAAATGGCTGAAAAAGGCGGAAGCGCTGACGGATTATTCTCTGGAGCATTTCCTGGATGAACAGACAGGTATGTTCTTCTACACACATGATCACCACTCAAATCTGATCGTAAGGAAAAAAGAGATATCCGATAATGTGATCCCGTCATCCAATTCTGAAATGGCAAAAAATCTTTTCCAGCTGGGTAGCTATTTATACCGCGAAGACCTGTTGCAAATATCCCGGCAAATGCTCCAGATCGTACAGGAAAACATCCGTCAAAACCCGTATTATTACTCAAACTGGGCGATTCTCGAAGCAAATATTGTACATCCTCCATATGAGGTCGTTATACTTGGAGATAATTTTGATACCATACGCCAGGCATTCAGCCAAAAGTACCTTCCCAATGTAATCCTTTCAGGCGGCAGACGTGAAGGAAATATGGATCTTCACAAAGGCAAATACTCAGAAGGAGAAACCATGATCTATGTTTGCCGTGACCGTGTATGCAAACTTCCTGTAAGGGATTTTTCAGAGGCGATGAAACAGATCGAAAATTAATCTTAAACCTAATAAACTTCTTTTTTATATGCGAATTTGGATCATCATTGCACAATACAGGAGTTTGGGTTATATTTGGTAAAACCCGTTTTAGAAGAAGGCTTTTCTGCTTCTTCAGACCTAAAAAAACAGAACAATGAATCTAAACCGCAGAAAATTCCTGGCCATGGCCGGAGGTGCATCGGCCCTGGGGTTCACAGCACCTTTAAGCGGCGGCATAATGTCTGTCCCCGGTGCCAAAACACAGGTTGGAAAAGTCAGGATAACAGATATTAAAACGGCTTCTGTTAATATTAAATATCCTGCACACCTGGTGAAGATCGAAACAGACTCAGGGTTGTTTGGCCTGGGCGAATCTGTACCAAGGAAGGATCAAAGGAATGGAGAGAATTCCGATATGACAGGGGATATCAGGAACCTGAAAAAATACCTCCTGGGAGAGGATCCATTGCAATATGCCGTCCTTTATGAACGAATGATGAGGGAAGAAATCCGCCTCGCTTCATGGGCCGGGATTGTGCCCGGTCTGATATCGGGAGTTGAAACAGCCCTGTTAGACCTTGTAGGCAAGATGCTTGAGGTCCCAGTATATACTTTGCTTGGCGGTAAGTTCAGGGATAGAATTCTGATCTATCACGATACAGGTTCTCCAAATACTGCAGATCCCAAGGCCTGGGTTGATGAAGCCAAGAGATCCCTGGATTGGGGATTCCAGGCCATGAAGTTTGACCTGAATCCATGGAGGGGCGACAGATGGAACCGGAGCCTGGAGGCCGCCGACATACGTGACTGGATAAGAATCCTGGAAGCAATCAAGGAAGAACTGGGTCCGGATATTCCCTTTGGCGTTGACCTTCACTGGAAATTCAACCCACAGGATGTTTTGAAATTCCTGAAGGAGGTTGAGGATATGGGGCTGTGGTTCGTTGAAGATCCTATCCCCCCTCACAATGCAGATGCATTGAAGAAGGTTACCGATTCAACTACAGTCCCCATTGTGACAGGGGAAAACCTTTTTACCCGCCATACTTTCAGGCCGTTTATTGAAAAGCAGGCGGTTGATGCCATACAGATCGATACACAGAAGGCTGGAGGACTGATGGAGACGAAGTGGATTGCTGACTGGGCAAATTTATATAATATTCCCATGTTTGTCCACAACTTGTGTACTCCTGTGGGAACGATGGCATCCGGCCATGCCTGTGCTGCCATTCAATCGTGCATATCACTCGAATCAGATAGTGTGGAGCTTCCATACTGGCAGCATTTGGTTGTAAACGATGGTACTTTCTATAAGGGAGGGTACCTTGAGATCTCCGACAAACCTGGCCTTGGTATTGAACTTAACGAGGAAGTCGTCCGGGAACACCTGGTAGAGGGTTCAGGTTATTTTGATTAAGCCGGGATATGCTTTCTATTGGCTTTATTGACCAACTATTTTATCGAGAAGTTCGGACAATTGCCTGACGATCTCCGGTTCTTCCAGGTACAGGTTATTTTGTTCCAGGGGGTCCAGTTTGAGGTTGTAAAGTTGTCCCAGTGGACCACCCTCAACGGGTTCAAGCTGAGCAGGGGCGGTGAATCCTCCTGATCCCAGGCCGTAAATGTATTTCCAGTCCCCGGCTTTTATCGCCAGCTTCCCCCTTGCGGATAGATATACAATTTGATCCCTGGTAGCTTGTTCTGGTTTTCCATCCAGCATCTTATAAAAACTATGACTATCCTCCGCGAAGGTATTTGCAATAGGCTGCCCGGTCAGTTCAGAAAGAGTGGCTATGATATCAATCAGGCCTATCGTCTGGTGGCATGTGACAGGATCCTTAATCGCGGCTGGCCATTTCACAAAAAATGGGACATGGTGCCCTCCGTCCCAGATATCTCCTTTTTGTCCCCGGGCACCATAATTACTTTGATGGGCATAGGTGAGCTTATCTTCCTCCGACCAGTGGCCACCGTTGTCGCTGGTGAAGATCAACAATGTATTTTCTTCAATATTCAATGATTTCAATGTCTCCACGACCCGGTGAACCACATCATCAATGTGGGCAATAAAATCACCGTAGGTCCCCAAGGCCGTGATTCCTTTGAATTCTTCACCCGGCACCCAGGGTGTATGTGGCCCTGTAAGGGGCAGGTAGAGCATGAACGGTTTGTCAGGATTCTCATCTGCCTGTTGTTTGATAAACGAGATTCCTTCATCCACAAGGACATCCAGGCAATCTTCAACGCGGAAAGAGGCGGACATTTCCCCGTTACGCCACCATATGCCACGTCCCCAATAGATATCTTCCTCGCCTGCATATTTCTGGTCCCAAACCATTTTGGTCCCAGGTTTCCTTTTTGGATAGATTTCATTAACCATTACTATCTCAGGATCCACAACCCTGTCATTTTTTACAAAAACATAGGGCGGCATGTCCAGGGAAGCCGGCATGATAAATGAATAATCAAATCCAAGCGTGGTAGGCCCCCTACCGATAAGCCCTGAAAAATCAGTGTTGGTGGGACCAAGTGTTTTCCTTTCAGGGATCTGTGGTACGGTTGGATCCTTCACTGGCCATTGGAGTCCCAGGTGCCACTTCCCGATACAGGCTGTAGTATAGCCGGCCTTCTGCATCATCGATCCTATGGTTTCCCGTCCCTCTTCGATCAGGGTGGCTCCGTAACCCCAATAGCTCCTTTGCCGCGGAACCCGGAAAAAATACCTCCCGGTCAGCAGCCCGTACCGGGAAGGAATACAGAGGGCCCCTGCCGTATGTGCATCGGTAAAACTGATGCCCTGCCTGGCAAGTTCGTCTATATTCGGTGTATGTGTCCGGGCGGTTGGATTGCAATAAGACACATCCCCATAGCCCATGTCATCAGCCAGGATGATGACAATGTTGGGTTTTTCAGGTACCTGGCAGTGGGTAGTTGACAAATGAGTTGCGAAGATGCAGCACAGGAAAGCAATAATGGTTTTGTTCACGGTCGTTCTGATATTTATGGATATTACAACTAATTAATGTTATTTAACAAAAGCAATTCCTGATATACTGATGGGTCGCCCAAATTATTGCATTTCATGAGCCCAGGCTCTAAGTGCATCGATGGCCTCCATTAACACGCCTGCAGATCCCCTGAAGATACCCGCTCCCTTCGGTTCACCTTCAATGGTGTACCATTCATAAAAACCATCGTTCTGAATCACCCGCCGGATCATGGGTTGTAACTCCTCATAGGCTTCTTGCACATAATCATGCCGGACAAGGGCCGTGATCATTCTCGCCCCGAACCAGGTCCAGTCCCCCCCGTTCTGGTACTGATAAGGCCCCATCCCCTTATTCATAAAAGCACCTTCCGGGTAGGCCGGGTATATTGTCAGGCCTATGCTCATTGCCCCGGCGGCTTTTACATTCTCACGCATTTTATTGAGCGAGGTAAGGATCTCATCGCTTTCCAGGAGTCCCGCCTGGATCGCAACAGCCGTTCCCCCGTGATAATAGATCCGGTTCTCATCAATGTTTTCAAATTGGGGACAGTCAATATAAAGGTGCGGTATGAATTTTTGGTTTTCTTCATCCCACAGATGTTTTCTGGTACTGGCCTTCACCTGGTCATAGGTTTCTTTCCACCTGGTAATTACTTCGGGATCATCGTGAAACTTCAAAAAATCATCGAGTGCCATAAGGAACATGGCATTGTCATAAATGTCGATAGCCGGCCCAGCGGTTTCATCAAGTTTAACACCCCAGGGATGGTTAGGGTGGACATCTCCCCAGTCCGCTGTCGTAGCTCCCCAAATCAACCCGTACTGCTGGTTGTACCGGTAATTCATCAGCCATGTCAGCATCAATTCCATTCGTTCCAGGACAGTCATTCCATTGATTTCTTCCTCGAGGATGGCCCGGTCACCCGTAATTTCTATATACTTAAATATGGCCTGTATCAATGAAGTTTCCTGGTCGGTTTCTACGG
>DAOUVF010000225.1 GCA_030667765.1 Bacteroides sp. | reverse complement strand
TGGGTACGGATTTCTTCAGCGCGCTTCTGCCAGGCTTCAGCAGTAGTATAAGTTTTACGCATTTGATCCAGGAATGCTTTACCTTCTGTTGCTGACCATTGAAAGACCTGCCCGGCCTTAGATAATTCAGGTTCAACCGGCTTTTCTTTTTTTGGCCCCTTGCCGGAACAGGAAACCAGTAGGCTGGTGAAAATGATGGCACAAAAGAGATAATTAAAATATTTAGCAGAATATTTCATAATTGGATTCTCCCAGAAATAAATTTTAACTTTGGTAAGTGAATTGATTTATACATAAGCTTCAATGATATGAAGTTAATTAAATTATGAAAATGAAAAATTTGCTGAAATTATTGTCGATCGGACTGATAACAGTCAGTTGTGGATTATCTGACACTGAGACAGGCTGGAAGATCAGTGTTCTGCCTTCATCAGTACGGATAGACCCTGCGACCAACGAGATAATAGACCAGAAATTTGATGCAGTTATCCAGGAATACGCCGGGGGACAAAACCTCCTGGAAAAGAACTGGATCTACGATGGCGAGCGGGTAACATTGTATGGCGCCAGGGGTGAATATATATCCTTTCAGATCGTATTAACCAACCATTCCGGATCAACCCTGAAAGGCATCAATATTGATATTCCTCCTTTTAAGGGAACAGATTCCAGGTTTAATGTTGATCCCGAACTATTCCTGGAATGGGCGGTAGAGGTTAAAACGCCAAGTACAGGATATCCCAAGGCCTCTTTGGGCACAGGCTGGTATCCTGATGCACTGATCCCCTTTGAATTCATACAAATGGATTCCTCCAAAGTTCACCGGAGATGGACCTATCCTGTAGAACTTCCGGATTTTAACAACCGCATTGATAATCAGCATTCCCTGCTTGTATGGGTAGACCAGTATATTCCTTTTGAGTATGATAATGCCAGGCCTGGGACTTATACCAGTAATGTTTCAGTGACCATTGGGAATGAAACCAGAAGCATTCCGGTAGATATAATCGTCTGGGATTTTGCTATCCCCAATGAGAATAAGTTGAAAGCCGCTCTGCAGCATGAGGGTTTTTTAAGCAGGAAGGATCCGGCATTTGAACTGGAGATCTATCACCTTTTTAAGCGGAACCGGATCTCCCTGATGGATCCAACTTATAAACCCGACATGCAAGTATCAGGACGCGGGGACATTAAATTAGGCTGGGAATCATTCGATGCACGCCTCACTAAGTATTTTACCGGGGATGCATTCACCAGTGAATATGGTTATGAATATGGTCCTGGTTATGGTGAACCTGTGGAAACATTCATTCTGCCCTTCAATGTCCATGGAAAACACGGAGGATCCGGATGGCCTGATATCGGAGATATTGAAGAAGAACGCAAACCAGAGAATCAGGCAGTATACCGGAAGGTAATAAAAGAGGTGCGTGATCATTTAATGCCTTTTGTCGATCCTGAGAAAACTGAGCTGACGGTATATCTGAACGGACTGGACGAATCTTATTTCCCTGAGGCGTGGGACCGGATGGTGTTTTATGGTGATATATTCAAAGAGGATTACCCTGAGGTCCGTTTCAGTATTGATGGAGGTTACAGCGAGGAGGCCATGGAAGTTGTGCAGCATTCCATCAGCTCCTGGGCCTCACATACGATCAATTATGACGTTGAGAGGATCAGGAAGTACCAGGAGATGGGCATAGAGGATTGGCTTTACGGACCGATGCTTTATGAATCCAAGGTAAACAGCTGGGTCGGAAGTTCGACATTCCTGGATCTTCCCCTGATAAATGACAGGGCGATCAGCTGGGCCAGCTGGAAGTACCATACCTATTCCTGGATCAGCTGGGGCATTGGGGCCGGATGGGAAAGCGCATGGTATGATCCTGAAACCTGGAAAGACACCTATAAGTCAGGCTCAGATTCTGATGCTGATTATACCTTTAAAAAGTGTAATGGAAATGGCATGCTCATATACAGTCCGGGAATTGTTCCAAACGTAGGAGGAGCCTGTCCCTCTATACGGCTTAAAACCATGAGGGACGGGGTCCAGGAATATGAATATATGCGCCTGCTGTCAGAAATTGATGGCAACGATGAACGGGTAGAAGAAATAGTGAATCAAATCATTAAACAGCCCTTTGGAGAAAAATCCATCGGAAACCTGGATGTCTGGACCTATGATGCAGCCCAATGGGACCGGCAAAGGATTCAACTGGGAAAACTAATTGTAGAATCAACCAAAAATAAATGAAAATGAAAAAGGAAATTAATCGCCGGAACTTTGTGAAAATCACTTCTGCTGCTGCGGGGGCCCTTGCGGTTTCCCAGCTGGGAATGGCCCAATCTTATTTTGATGAAGAAAAACCTTTGCGAATAGGGTTTGTAGGCGTGGGGGACCGCGGATCCTATCATCTTGATGCGGCACTTGGCATTAAAGGAGTTATCGTTCCGGCTCTCTGTGACATTAAAGATGCACATCTGCATAGGGCAAAAAGATGGGTCGAAGAGGCCGGACAGGAAAGCCCTGCTTTATACGGGAAATCCGAAACTGATTTCGCGAGAATGTGTGAAACGGAGGACCTGGATGTGGTTATATGCGCCACTTCATGGAAATGGCATGCCCCGGTATGCCTGGCTGCTATGAACAACGGAAAACATGCAGTCACAGAAGTGCCCATTGTCCTTACCCTTGATGAAGCCTGGGAGATCGTGGAAACTGCTGAGAAAACCGGCAAATGGGCAACCCTGGCGCTGGAGCAGGCCCTTCTGGAATCAAATTATTCCATGGCTGTTCTGAATATGATACAACAGGGTGTACTTGGTGATATCATACATATTGTGGGAGGCTATGTGCATGACCTCAGGATGGTGAAATTCAATCCGGAAGAGGAACCCTGGCGCCTGCAGCATTCCGTTGACCGAAACGGGAACCTTTACCCTGATCATCCCATGAACAGGATCATGGCCATGATGGATATTAACCATGGTGACAGGCTGGATTATCTTGTGTCCGTGAGCTCAGGTGCTGCCATGCTCAATGAATATACCAAAGAGCAATTTGGGCAGGCCCATCCGTATGCCACGCAAAAAATGGCCCAGGGTGATACCAATGTCAGCCTTTTGCGTACCGTGAAGGGCAAACTCATAACATTGAATTTTGACACCAATACACCCCATCCAAGAGGTATTTACAGGGTTCAGGGAAGCAAAGGCGTATTTTTATCAAGCAGGGGCATAGGAAACCATATATATATAGACGGGATCAGTCCTGATTCACATCAATGGGAAGATGCCGAAAAGTGGCTCCAGGAGTACCAGCACCCACTGGTAAAAAATTACAATCCTGCGGAGAGGGAAAGTGCCATCAGGGGACACGGAGGCCAGGGGAGAGCCACACCACTGACCTGGCATTTGCTAGTGAAAGCCCTTCGTGAAGGGAAAATGCCATTTTTCGATGTTTACGATTCTGTAACCAGCAGCGCTGTTTCACCATTGTCCGAAATGTCAGTGGCCAACAAGGGTCAATCGGTAAGTTTCCCGGATTTTACCAAAGGGAAATGGGAAAAGCAGCCACCAATAAGTTTCGACTGATCAAAAATTCTATAAATTCAAACAAATATGAGACGACTATTTAAATTGTATGCAAGCTGCCTGTTGCTTTTTGCACCCGGTATGATCGCGGCACAGTCAGGAGATCTCAAGCTGCTGGACTGGCGTCCGCAAAGCCAGCTGGTAGTAAAAGAAACAAAAGTGTTAAAGCCCAGATTTCCTGTAATCGATATTCACAATCATCTAAGAAATCTTGGAAATACTGAACAGTATCTGGAAGAAATGGATAAGGCAGGTGTCTGGAAATGCGTTAGCCTGGATGGGAACTCAAAGGATGATTTTTATAAAGAACATCTTGAAGTTTCACAATCCGTTTCGAAAGAGAGATTCATTATCTTTTTCCGCCCCGATTTCAGTAAAATTGATGATCCGGATTTTGGCGTAAAAGAAGCTGAAAGGCTTGAAAAAGCAGTAAAGATGGGTGCCAGGGGATTGAAGATTTCCAAGAATCTCGGACTTACGGCCAAAGATAAAAGCGGCAAGATTGTCCCGGTGGATGATCCCCGGATTGATCCCATATGGGCAAAATGCGGAGAATTAGGGATCCCGGTTATGATCCATGTTTCTGATCCCAAGGCATTTTTCACTCCGGTGGATGAATTCAATGATCGATATGATGAACTGGGGGCACATCCAAGCTGGTCATTTTATGGCGATGAATTTCCATCTAAAGAAGAGATACTGGCTCAACGCAACAGAGTATTTGCCAGGCATCCCAATACCATTTTCATCGGGGCACATATGGGTACTCTGCCCGAGGAATTGCATATTGTGGCGAACTGGCTCGATGTTTACCCCAATTTTTATGTGGATATTGATGCCCGGATCAGTGATCTTGGACGGCAGCCCTATACTGCCAGGAAGTTTATTATCCGGTACCAGGACCGTGTATTATTTGGGACAGATACTCCTCCCAATGCTGAATCCTACAGGGTCTATTACCGGTTTCTTGAAACCGACGACGAGTATATTGATCCTTCAGGAGGCCATCATCTCCAGGCTCGATGGATGATTTACGGCATCCATCTTCCCGATGAGGTACTGGAGAAATTGTACAATAAAAATGCTTTGAAAATTCTTGGAATGGTCAAAACAGATCTCCTGTAAAGCATGAACCTCCGTAAATTTTTTACCCGGACATTATTCCTGTTCATTCTGGGCCCTTTCATCCCGGTACAGGCCCAGGATGATGTGGCACTTTTTAATTACTGGCAATATTATTCTGATATTGAAAACTCGCTCTACAAGCATTTCTGTTCCGTCGCCTCTGAACAACTGGCATTAAGAAAAAACGAGATCAACGGGTTGAGTACGAAAACGGACTGGCTGGAAAGGCAATCCATTGTCCGCCAGAAATTATCAGATATCGTAGGACCGTTTCCTGAGAAGACCCCACTGAATGCAAAGGTTACAGGAATAATATCACGCGATGGTTATAGCATAGAAAAAATTGTCTATGAACCGATCCCTGGTTATTATGTTACGGGTGCAATGTATATTCCTGAAGGGATTAAAGGAAAAGCCCCGGCAATATTTTATGCATGCGGTCATAGCGTGGGCGGTTTCAGGGCTGACATGTATCAGTATATCTGCATCAATCTTGTAAAAAAGGGCTTTGTGGTATTTACCATTGATCCAATGGGACAAGGAGAGCGGTTTGAGTACTGGGATCCTGAGATAGGGGGACCAAGATTCCCTATCCCGGATCATGAGCACTCCTACGCAGGAGCCCAGTGCCTGATCTCGGGATATTCTACCGCAAGGTATTTTATCTGGGATGTCATGCGGGGAATTGATTACCTGCTGACCCGGGTGGAAGTAGATCCGGACCGGATAGGAATGACCGGCAGAT
>DAOUVF010000014.1 GCA_030667765.1 Bacteroides sp. | reverse complement strand
TTTCCTCCATGATGAAAAGGTTCCTGTAATGCAGCATGGTATCGATCCCGGACATCGGGAGGTGTACCACCTGTACCGGATCTTCCATGACCTGGCCTTTGGGCACATAGATAAACAGGCCATCGATGGCAAAGGCAGTATTCAAAGCCACCAGGGAGTCCTTTTTGATCCCGGCATGTTTTGAATAATGTTCCCTGACAAGTTCAGGATATTTCCTGAGGGCCTCGGCGAAACTCCCGATAATGATCCCGTTATCCATTTCGGTCAGTGCTGTCCCATTAACCTTGTAGAACCCGTTCAGGATAATCTCCAGCCGGGTCTGCAGGTTCGGCACATCGCAATTAAAAATATCATCCACACTGAAATCAACATTACTTGGCTCCAGCTGCATCGTATAGCCGGGATCAAAGAGCTTCTGCAGGGAGAAATATTTATACAGCTCGTCTTTCTTGTCCGGCAAACCTGTCAGTCCGAACTCATGTATGGCTTCCTCCCTGATGTTCATTACAAATGAAGGGGATGCCTTTTCAAGCAATTGTTCCTTGGCTTTGAACAATTCGATATATTCCTGGCTCATATTCATGATTCTTATCTATCTCCCGGCTTCCTCCTTGATCCAGTCATAACCCTTTTCTTCCAGTTCCATGGCCAGTTCTTTACCACTTGATTTGACAATGCGGCCATTGTAAAGGACATGCACAAAGTCTGGTATGATATAATCAAGCAATCTCTGGTAATGGGTGATGACTATGGTTGCATTATCTTTGTTCTTCAGGGTATTGACACCCCTGGCCACGATTTTCAGAGCATCGATATCCAGTCCGCTGTCGGTCTCATCCAGAATGGCCAGTTTGGGTTCAAGCAGGGCCATCTGGAAAATCTCGTTTTTCTTCTTTTCTCCCCCTGAAAAGCCTTCGTTTACCGAACGGTTCGTCAGCTGGGAGTCAAATTCAACCAGTTCTTTCTTTTCCCGCATATACTTCAGGAAATCACCGGCAGAAAGCGGTTCCTGGCCGTTATACAAGCGGTGTTCATTGACGGCAGTTTTCATAAAACTAACCATGCTGACACCTGGGATCTCAACCGGGTACTGGAAACCGAGAAAGATGCCCTTTTTGGCCCTTTCCTCCGGGTCCATTTCCAGGAGATTTTCGCCCTGGTATTTAATGGAACCATGTGTGATATCTATGGTATCCCGTCCAGCGATGGCAGTTGCCAGGGTGCTTTTCCCTGAACCATTGGGCCCCATAATGGCATGTACCTCTCCGGTTCTCACTTCAAGATTGATCCCCGAGAGGATCTCCTTGTTTGCTACACTTACTTTAAGGTCTTTTATTGATAACATTGTGCTGATATGCTTAAAATTTTACTTATCCTACAGATCCTTCCAGGCTGATCTGCAATAATTTCTGTGCCTCCACGGCAAATTCCATCGGCAGTTTGTTCAGTACCTCTTTGGCATAGCCGTTCACAATCAGGCTGATGGCCTTTTCGGTACCGATGCCGCGCTGGTTGCAGTAGAAGATCTGGTCTTCACTGATCTTGGAAGTGGTTGCCTCATGTTCTACAATGGATGTGCTGTTGTCAGTCTCAATATATGGAAATGTATGTGCACCGCATCTATCGCCCAGCAGCAAAGAGTCACATTGCGAAAAATTCCGGGCATTTTCAGCATTTTTCAGAATTCGTACGAGTCCCCTGTAAGAATTCTGGCTCTTCCCGGCTGAAATTCCTTTAGAAATAATGGTACTTCGGGTATTCCTGCCGATATGCATCATCTTGGTACCTGTATCGGCCTGCTGCATATTATTGGTCACCGCCACTGAATAAAACTCACCGATGGAATTATGTCCTTTGAGAATGCAGCTTGGATATTTCCAGGTAATGGCTGAGCCTGTTTCCACCTGTGTCCATGAGATCTTGGAATCATTGCCTTTACAAATACCCCTTTTGGTGACGAAATTGAAAATACCCCCCTTGCCGTTTTTATCTCCGGGGTACCAGTTCTGCACCGTTGAATATTTTACTTCGGCTTTCTCGAGGGCCACGATCTCAACAACTGCTGCATGCAGCTGGTTTTCGTCACGCATGGGGGCAGTACAGCCTTCAAGGTAACTTACCATGGCCTCATCATCTGCCACCAGCAGCGTCCTTTCAAACTGGCCCGTGTTGGCGGCATTGATCCTGAAGTATGTGGAAAGCTCCATGGGACAACGGACCCCCCTGGGGATGTAACAGAATGAACCATCTGAGAAAACCGCAGAATTCAGTGCGGCAAAGAAATTGTCTGTATAGGGTACTACCGAACCCAGGTATTTTTTTACCAGGTCGGGATGGTTCTTCACTGCGTCACTGAAGGAACAGAAAATAATCCCGAGCTCCGCCAGGGTTTCACTGAATGTGGTCTTGACAGAGACCGAATCCATCACGGCATCAACAGCAACCCCCGACAGGCGCTTTTGTTCGTCCAGGGGAATACCCAGTTTGTCGAATGTTTTTCTTAATTCAGGGTCAACCTCATCCAGGCCTTCCAGGCTGGCCTGTTGTTTGGGAGCGGCATAAAAGATGATATCCTGGTAATGAATCTTCGGAATGATCAAATGCGCCCATTCGGGCATCTTCATTTTCTTCCAATGCTGAAAAGCCTTCAGCCTCCATTCCAGTAACCACTCGGGCTCATCCTTCTTGGCAGAGATCATCCTGACAATGTTCTCATTCAGTCCTTTCGGAAGTGTATCGGTCTCTATGTCAGTATAGAAACCATACTTATATTCATTCTGGGTTACTTCCCTGATGACCTCATCGTGATTGTTTTCCATATCATCCCTCCTGTTCAGTGTAAATCACCCTGCATTATCATTATTTAGATTTATTCCAAATAGGAACAAAGATAAGTAAAAGTATTAAATTTTGATGAATTTTGCGACGATTTCAAAAGCTGTCAATACCGGTATTCCCCATGACTGATAGGAAGAAAATAACCCCGCTGTCCAAACTTGGTGAATTTGGACTGATCGGACATCTGACAAAGGACTTTAAGATACATCAGGCGAGCACAGTAAAAGGAGTGGGGGATGATGCTGCCGTTGTGGAGTACAAGGGAAAGAAAATGTTAATCACGACCGATCTGCTCGTGGAGGGTATACATTTCAACCTGGTTTACACACCTTTAAAGCACCTGGGATACAAATCTGTCATAGTAAACCTGTCTGATGTATATGCAATGAACGGGCATCCCAGGCAGGTCCTGGTATCACTGGCACTCTCTGCAAAGTTCAGTGTGGAGGCTGTTGAACAATTGTATGAAGGGATCAGGATGGCATGTGAGAAATACAAGGTGGACCTGGTGGGTGGAGACACTACCACTTCATTAACCGGGCTCACGATCAGTGTGGTTGCCATGGGTGAGGTAGAAAAGGGAAAGCTTGTTTACCGTAATACAGCCAGGGTAAATGACCTGATTTGTGTGTCCGGTGACCTGGGCGCAGCTTACATGGGATTGCAATTACTGGAAAGGGAAAGGAAGGTATTCAACGAATCCGGTGAGGGCATACAGCCTGATCTCACCGGATATGATTATATCCTTGGACGGCAACTGAAACCTGAGGCCCGTAAGGATATTGTCGAGTCATTGCATGATCATCAAATCGTTCCAGGCGCCATGATAGATCTGTCAGATGGACTTTCATCGGACCTGATTCATATTTGCAGGCAATCCGCTCTGGGTTGCAGGATATTCCAGGACAGGATCCCCATGGCCGATGAAACAGGACGTGCGGCCAGGGAGATGAATATTGAACCATTTATTGCCGCCCTGAATGGTGGTGAAGATTATGAATTATTGTTTACCATCCCACTTAATCAGCATGATGAGGTGAGGAAAATCAAGGACATATCCGTGATTGGCCATATTACTGAAAAAGGAGCAGGGATGAAGTTTGTTACGGTACAGGGAGATGAAATAGAACTTCAGGCCCAGGGATGGGATTCATTTGGTGATGAACAATCAGCCTCCGGCATTTAGTCCTTTGATCAGTCCCCTTTTTGATTTCTGCATAAATCCGAGGATCTCATCACGTTCATCTGAAGGCTGAAAATGCTGTTCAATATATTCCCTGGCCTGGGTATTGTTGTAACCTCCGTGGAAGAGGATACGGTAGACTTCCTGGATCTCCTGGATTTTCTCATCAGAAAATTTCCTTCGTTTCAGTCCGACGGAATTCAGTCCCTCGTAAGAAAATGGATCCCTCCCCGCAGTAATATATGGGGGAACATCCTTGCCGACTTTAGACCCACCCTGGATCATGACATGCTTCCCAATCTGGACAAACTGGTGGACCAGGCAGTGGGCACTGATAATAGCCCAGTCATCAACTTCCACCTCTCCTCCCAGGGTGGCATTGTTTACCATAATAATTCTATCCCCCAACTCACAATCATGTGCTATATGCACATAAGCCATCAGGAGGCAATTATTTCCAATGATGGTTTTTCCCCGGGCTTTGGTACCTTTGTTAATGGTTACACATTCCCGGATGACGGTATTGTCCCCGATCTCCACCGTGGTGTCTTCTCCCCCATATTTCTGGTCCTGCGGGATGGCTGATATTACGGTGCCAGGAAATATGTTACAATTTTTACCGATCCTGGCTCCATCCATGATAACGGTATTCGGACCGATCCAGGAGCCTTCCCCGATCTCAACATCCTTGCCGATGGTAGCAAATGGTTCTACTTTAACATTATCAGCAATCCTTGCTTCAGGATGAATGTTGGCCTGGACTTGGTTCAGTTTATTCATATTCTTTAACGATCTGGGCCATGAGTTCGCCCTCCGAAACCAGGTTATCTCCTACAAATACCTGACCAAACATATGTGCAATGCCCCTGCGAATGGGTTCGAGCAGATCAGCCTTGATAATCAGTGTATCACCGGGGACAACCTTCCCCCTGAACTTCACATTGTCAATTTTTAGAAAATAAGTGGCATAATGTTCCGGGTCCGGGACGGTATTCAATACCAGGATACCGCCCACCTGAGCCATTGCTTCGACCTGCAGAACCCCCGGCATTACCGGTTCCTGCGGGAAATGTCCCTGGAAAAATGGTTCATTATAAGATACATTTTTAATCCCGACGACTGTTTTGCTGTCGCGGTGAAGGACCCTGTCTACCAGCAGGAAGGGATAGCGGTGTGGTAATAATTTCATGATGTCGTTCACATCCATCACCGCCTTGGTCATATCATAGACCGGGGCTTTTTTTTTCAGCTTATCCTTCTTTATTTTGCTCCTGATCAGGCGTGCAAACTGATTGTTTGCATAATGTCCCGGACGGGTGGCAATGATCTTGCCCTGTATGGGTTGTCCTACCAGTGCCAGGTCTCCCATAATATCAAGCAGCTTGTGACGAGCCGGTTCGTTACTGAAGTTAAGATCTATGTTGTTAAGCACCCCCTCGGGCTGTACTTTTACCTTGGGCTTGTTGAATATTTCTGCCAGGTGGTCCAGTTCTTCCTGTGTAACCTTCCGGTCAATGATCACAATGGCATTGTCCAGGTCTCCTCCCTTGATGAGGTTGTTTTTTGCCAGAAATTCCAGCTCATGCAGGAAGACAAATGTTCTGGCAGGGGCAATCTCAATATTGAAATCACTGATTTTATCAAGGTTAGCATACTGGAAACCAAGCACTTTTGAATTATAGTCAATTTTTACGTCAACACTGAATTTAGCATCAGGGAAAGCAACGATCTCTATCCCATGTTCATCGTCCCGGTATTCAATCTTTTCGGTGATCTGATAAGTATTCCTGGGTATCTTCTGGTCTATGAATCCAGCCTTAACAATCTCTTCAACATATAGTTTTGCACTTCCATCGAGGATGGGAGCTTCGGGCCCGTTCATTTCAATACTTACATTGTCCAGTCCGGATCCAACACAGGCGGCCATCACATGTTCAATGGTGGCAACCTTAACGCCATTTTCCTCAAGTGTAGTGCCCCTGCTCGTCTCAACCACATTTTCTGCCCGGGCCCTTATTACAGGCCGGTCATTCAGGTCGGTCCGGATAATCTGGTAACCATGGTTTGCAGGAGCGGGTGCCAGGGTCAATTTTACATCCACACCGGTATGCAGACCCCTCCCGCTAAAGCTGACAGGTTTCTTAATAGTTTTCTGATTTCCAGACATATTCCATTCAGTTACAGATAGAATTTGAACGCCGCAATATACAAAAATTCAGCAAATTTATCTTCTGCAAGACTGTGCCCACTGGATTACTTTGATCCTTTTAATTCCTTAATATCCTTCTCCAGTTGTATAAGCATGTTGCGTAAATCCGGCAGGTTTTTGAAAATGGCCAGAGATTTCCTGGATTTCCTGATATCAAATGCGGGAGATCCAAGTACAATTTCTTTTTCCTTCAAGCTGCGGTTCACTCCTGACTGTGCTCCAATGATTGCCCCGTCTCCAATTGTAATGTGTCCCACCAGGCCTGCCTGGGCGGCCAGGATAACATTTTTGCCAATTTTCGTGGACCCGGCCACGCCTGCCTGTGCAATAACCACACTGTTATCACCAATCTCAACATTATGGGCGATCTGGATCAGGTTATCCATCTTTACCCCGTTCCCGATTCTTGTTGAACCCATGGTAGCCCTGTCAATGCTTACGTTAGAACCGATTTCCACATCATTTCCTATGACCACATTTCCCACCTGTGGCACCTTTCGTCTGGAGGTACTGTTCTGCTCCAGGGCAAAACCAAATCCATCTGAACCGATCACTGTACCGGCATGGATGATGCAGTTCTTCCCTACCTGGCAATCATCCAATACCTTGACTCCCGGATACAATGTTGTACTATCGCCTATGGTTACATTGTCACCGATGAAAACCTGTGGATACAGTCTCACATTGTTCCCTATTTTCGCATCATCTCCGATGTAGACAAAATCACCGGCATAAAGGTTTTCGCCGCATATTGCTGATCCTGCTATGCTTGTATTCGGACTGACCCCCGTTTTTTTGGGCTTGGACTGTTCATAAAGATCAAGCAGGCTGGCAAATGCTTCATAGGCATCATTTACCCTGATCAGAGTTGCTTTTACCTCTTTCTCCAATGCAAGATCATTGTTGATCAGGACAATAGTCGCCTCTGTATCATAAATATATTTCTCATATTTTGGATTGGCCAGGAAGGCCAGGGTTCCGGGTTTTCCTTCTTCGATTTTTGAGACATCGTTAACCCTGGCAGCCGGGTTTCCCTCTATCTTCCCGTTCAGGAATCCGGCAATCTGTTCAGCGGTAAATTCCATGAATTCTAAAATTTGGTCACAAAAATAAATAATTAAATACTACACCAAAGCATCTTTCGGATAATACAAAAAATATTTTCTTACGGTTTTTGACAGCACTGCAATGTCCAGCATGTCAGAGGCTGCAGTTATATCCACTAACTCCCCGTTATTGTACAGGATCTGGATTTGCTCATCTTTCGAACTATAGGCATAATTACTGATGGTGTCCGCATGCACAAGGTAGCCGATATCCTCATTCTGTAAACTGTATATCTGCCTGACTCTTTGCCTGATGTCATTGATGTACTCATCGGGGAATGGTTCCGCCCTGATCTCGATCCGGGACAGATCCCTGTTCTTGAGTTTTTTACAGAGAGTGGACAACACCCGGTCCGGGTGATCCGTCCATACCTTGGCCGAGGCTATGATATCATTATCATCCAGTCCCGCAAACATTTCAAGGTTCCTGACGACGGTTTCAGAGATGTGCGGATGTCTTCCCGGTTTTTCATCTCCAAAGAAATCTTTCCTTGAAACCGTCCGGTACAGGAAATGGCGGAAGGAAGGTGTACAAAATAATTCCACACCCTGTCCCGCCAGCTCCCTGGCTCTCTGCAGTATTTTGAGCAGCAGTAACTCAGAAGAAAGGACAGCTTTGTGCAGGTATACCTGCCAATACATCAATCTCCTAGCGATCAGGAACTTCTCGATGGAATAAATGCCCTTATGGTCTACGACCAACTGGTCATTCACTACATTCAGCATTCTCACAATGCGGTCTGATCCTATCACACCTTCTGTGACCCCGGTAAAGAAACTGTCCCGCTTCAGGTAATCAAGTCGGTCCATATCCAGCTGGCCGGTGATCAGTTGATGGAGGAATTGTTTGGGATACTGACCGGTAAAGATCTGAATGGCCATGTCAAGACGGCCCTTGAATTCCTTATTCAGGGCATGCATGAACAAAAGGGATAATGCTTCATGATGGATGCCCGGAACAATACTTTCTTCCAGGGCATGGGAAAAGGGCCCGTGGCCTATATCGTGTAACAAAATGGCAGAGAGGGCAGCTTCTTCCTCCTCCAGGGTAATTTCCACTCCTTTGGAACGAAGTACCTGTATGGCCATGTCCATCAGGTGCAGCGATCCCAGGGCGTGCTGGAACCTGGTATGGGTGGCACCGGGGTAAACAAAGTAAGTCAACCCCAGTTGTTTTATTCTCCTAAGTCTCTGAAAATAAGGATGTTCAATCAATTCAAAAAGACCCTCAAAGGAGATCTTGATAAATCCGTATACCGGATCATTGATGATCTTTTTCTTGTTGGTATTAACTCGGCCCACTGGCAAATAATAGAAAACGAAATTTAGTCATTTAAATTGTATTGGTAAGGATGGAGCCAGCTTCTGGCATTATTTTTTGTTATGTTACCGATTTTTTATATTTTTGCCGCCGGATATGACATTTGCAATAGGGGACGGGAGTCCCCTATTCTATTGAAATAACATGGCGGATCAAAACATCATTGAGCATCATCTGGAAGGGATTTTAGCCGGAAAGGATATTTTCCTGGTCGGTGTAAAAGTTGATAATAACAATAAGATCATTGTTCATATCGACACTCCGGAAGGGATCAGCATTGGTGATTGTGCCAGGGTCAGCAGGGAACTGGAAGAAAAACTGGACAGGGACAGGGAGTACTTCGCACTGGAGGTCTCCTCACCCGGACTAGATTCACCTTTCAGGGTAATTGAACAGTATAAGAAAAATGTTGGCAAAAAGATCAATTTGGTGAAGACGGATGGTGAAAAATTGGAGGGAGTCCTGAAAAAAACAGGCGAAAACGGCATTGTACTTGAAATGACCAGGGGCAGGAAAGGCCAGCCTAAAGATCCGGAGCTTCTTGAGCTGTCTTTCGCAGAGATCAAGTCGGGCAGGGCCAGCATTCAGTTTTAAGAAATTACAATAAATAAATACAATTAGCAAGATGGAAACGCTTAATTTGATTGATACTTTTTCAGAGTTTAAGGAGTTGAAGAATATCGACCGGGCTACCATGATGACGGTACTTGAGGATGTTTTCAGGGGACTACTGGTGAAGAGATTCGAAACGGATGAAAATTTTGACGTCATCATCAATATTGATAAAGGTGATTTTGAGATCTGGAGGAACAGGGAAGTAGTGGAGGACGAAAACCTGGAAGATCCAAACCTTCAGATTACCCTGTCAGAAGCCAAGAAGATTGATGAGGACTTTGAAGCCGGGGAAGAAGTAACAGATGAGGTAAAGCTGGGTGATTTCGGTCGAAGGGCTATTCTTTCACTGAGGCAGAACCTGACATCCAGGATACTGGATCTTGAAAAGAACAATCTCTATGGAAAATACAAGGAAAGGATAGGAGAAATCGTAATGGGCGAGATATACCAGGTATGGAAGCGGGAGATACTGGTACTGGATGATGAAGGTAATGAACTGATCCTTCCCAAATCTGAACAGATCCCCTCAGATTATTTCAGGAAGGGAGATACCATCAGGGCGGTGGTTATCAAGGTGGAAATGAAAAACAACAATCCGCTGATCATTCTTTCCCGGACTTCACCCATATTCCTGGAGCGACTCTTCGAGCTGGAAGTACCTGAGATATTCGATGGACTGATCACCATTAAAAAAATCGTCAGGGTACCCGGTGAACGAGCCAAGGTAGCAGTGGAATCATATGATGAGAGAATTGATCCAGTTGGTGCCTGTGTAGGTATGAAGGGATCCCGGATCCATGGAATTGTCAGGGAATTGAAGAACGAAAATATAGACGTAATTAACTTTACGACGAATATCCAGTTATTTATACAACGTTCTCTGAGTCCGGCCAAGATCAGCAGTATCAAGATCAGTGAAGAAAAAAAGGATGCAGAGGTTTACCTCATGCCGAATGAGGTTTCACTGGCCATTGGAAAAGGGGGACTGAATATCCGCCTGGCAAGTCAGTTAACTGGCTACGAGATAGATGTTTACCGGGAAGGTGTCCATGATGATGAAGAAGATGTCAACCTGGAGGAGTTTGCTGATGAAATTGACGGATGGATCATTGATGAACTCAAATCCATTGGTTGTGATACAGCCAAAAGCGTACTGGATCTGAGCACAGAAGATCTTGTTAAAAGGACTGATCTTGAGGAAGAAACCATACAGGAGGTCGTTAAAGTTCTGAAGGCAGAATTTGAATAATTCATGTGAATAGTTTTATATTAGCAGATTATTAAATAGCGTATGGCAGGTAAAGGGACAAGATTAAGTAAGATTGCGCGTGAATTTAATGTCGGGATTTCCACCATCGTGGAGTTCCTGAACAAGAAGGGGTATGAGGTTGATACAAATCCCAATACCAAAGTCACCGAAGAAATCTATGATATCCTGATCGATGAGTACAGTGCAGATATCAGCGTAAAGAAAGAATCTGATTTGCTGAGTCTTAAAAACCTGAGGGATAAGAAAGAGACCATCTCTATCAATGATATCGACCCGCAGAAACCCTCACAGGTTGATGTTGAAGAGGAATTCTTTATTAAGGACCCAACCGCTTCCGGGAAGATTGATTTACGAGAAGTAGAAGAGCTTGAAGTTAAGGTAGTCGGAAAGGTAGATCTGGATACAGTTAGCGGTCGTGGAAGAAAGAAGAAGGAAGTCCCGGAAAAGCCCGCTGAAGAGCCATCCAAGGAAGAAGCGCCCGATAAGAAAAAAACAGCAAAGAAAGAAACCAAACCTGCCAGGGAAAAAGAGGATAAAGAAGCTGGTGTTGATGTAAAAGTGGTTGGTAAGATCGATCTGGAGACTCCTAAAAAGAAAACCACCAGTACGGCCAGGACAACCACAAAGGCTGAACCTGAAGAAAAAGCAGCGAAAGCTGAAACACCTGCTAAAGTTACTGAACCTGCTGCGGAAGAGATCGAGAAGAAGGTAGCAAAGAAAGAAACGGAGGATGAGAATTTCATCAAAACCGAGATCAAAAAGCTCACCGGTCCCTCTGTAGTCGGGAAGATTGAACTTCCTGTGGAAGACAAGGAAAAGAAAGCTGCTGATAAGGATGCCCTGAAGAGAAGGCGGAAAAGGATCAAGAAGGATACAGAAAGAGTAGACCTGGGTAAAAAGGGAAACAAGGAAACTGCAGATAAATCCAGAACCCAGAATAAGCCTGCCGTTAAAAAGCGCAGAAAGCCGCTTAAACCCGAAGTGAGTGAGGAAGATGTTCAAAAGCAGGTTAAGGAAACCCTGGCCAGGCTGACGGACCGGAGTAAATCAAAGGGAGCAAAATACAGGCGGGAAAAGCGGGAGGCCGCGAGCCAGAAATTGCAGGAAGAAGCAATTAAGCAGGAAGAAGAAAGTAACATCATTAAGGTCACAGAGTTTGTTACCGTACAGGAGCTGGCCTCACTGATGGATGTTCCGGCAACAGAAGTAATTGCCAAGTGCATGGAACTGGGACTGTTTGTCTCCATTAATCAGCGGCTGGATGCAGAAACACTTGCCGTTGTATCAGATGAGTTCAATTATATAATCGAATTTATCAGCGTGGAATTACAGGAAGCAATCGCAGAAGACGTTGATGATCCCGAAGAACTTGAATCAAGGTCCCCCATCGTCACGGTTATGGGGCATGTTGACCATGGAAAGACAAAATTACTGGATTATATCCGGAGGGCCAATGTGGTAGCTGGTGAGGCAGGTGGAATTACTCAGCATATCGGTGCATACAGTGTACATCTTGATGACGGCAGGCAGATCACTTTCCTGGATACACCGGGTCATGAGGCCTTTACAGCTATGAGGGCCCGTGGTGCCCAGGCCACTGATATCGTGATCATTGTGGTAGCCGCTGATGATGGTGTTATGCCCCAGACCGTTGAGGCTATCAACCATGCCCAGGCTGCAGGAGTACCTATTGTGTTTGCCATCAATAAGATTGATAAACCATCTGCCAATCCCGAGAAGATCAAGGAAGCCCTTGCCAATATGAATTACCTTGTAGAAGACTGGGGTGGCAAGTATCAGTCCCAGGAAATATCAGCCAAGAACGGGATCAATATCGACGAACTGCTCGAAAAGGTATTACTCGAGGCGGAATTGCTTGAGTTGATGGCCAATCCCAATAAGGCCGCCAGTGGTTCTGTGATAGAATCTGAGCTGGATAAGGGAAGGGGCTTTGTATCTACGATACTGGTAGAGAACGGTTCCCTTGAGGTTGGAGATGTAGTCCTTGCCGGATCCTATTATGGTCATATCAAAGCCATGTATAACGAACGTGGAAAGAAGATCGACGAAGCAAGTCCGTCTACACCGGTACTTATTCTCGGATTGAATGGTGCACCACAGGCCGGTGACCGGTTCAATGTGATGGAGAGTGACAAGGAGGCCAAGGAAATAGCCAATAAACGGGAACAGCTCCAGAGGGAACAGGATCAGCGCACTCAGAAACATATTACGCTCGATGAAATCGGTCGCCGGATTGCCATTGGTAACTTCCAGGAACTGAACATCATTGTCAAAGGTGATGTGGATGGTTCCATCGAAGCCCTCAGCGATTCCCTTATAAAGCTTTCCACCGAGGAGATACAGTTAAATATTATACACAAGGCAGTTGGACAGATAAAGGAAGCAGATATTATGCTGGCTGCAGCATCCAATGCCATTATACTTGGATTCCAGGTCCGGCCTTCCCTGGGTGCCCGAAAACTGGCTGAAAAAGAGGAGATTGACATCCGCCTGTATTCAGTGATCTATGATGCGATCGAAGAAGTAAAGGCTGCCATGGAAGGGATGTTGTCACCAGATATCAAGGAAGAGATAACCGCCACCGTTGAGATACGTGAGATATTCAAGATCACCAAGGTCGGTACAGTCGCCGGATGTATGGTGAAAGAGGGAAAGATCAAACGGAATTCCAGGATCCGTGTCATTCGGGATGGCATCGTGGTATATACTGGTGAACTGGGATCCTTAAAGCGGTTCAAGGAAGATGTCAGGGAAGTTGCTTCCGGATATGAATGTGGACTGAATATTGCGGGTTTCAATGATATCAAGGTCGGGGATATGGTTGAGAGCTACCATGAGGTAGAGGTAATGAAAAAACTATAATCCTATTCTCATATCATCTCTGCCTCCTGGTAGGCTTACAGGAGCAACATTTATGGGCGGGCGGTGATCAAATAAAAAATCCAGCGTGAAACCGGGCTTTATTATCATGCTGAGATTAATTCCTTGTATTGTTCAGGGCTCAGGAGTGCATCCAGTTCAGCCGGATTGTCGATACTGACCCGGACCATCCAACCCTCTCCAAAGGGATCTGTGTTAACAAGCTCTGCCTCCTCTTCAAGCTGGCTGTTAAACTCGAGTACTTCCCCCGACATAGGCATGAACAGGTCAGAAACAGTCTTGACAGCTTCAATGGTACCGAAAGCTTCACCCAAAGCGAGCTTTTCCCCTTCAGTTTCTATTTCGATATAAACGATATCACCGAGTTCCCCCTGGGCATAATCTGTAATTCCTATGTATGCTTCATCACCTTCAATGCGGATCCATTCATGTTTATCAGTGTATTTACAGTTGTCGGGTACATTCATGATGTTGATGTTTTTGGAGGTTTGTTTTGATATGATAAATTTATAAACAAAAATTTACTGGGCAAGCGTAAACCTGATACTAAACCCGACATTTGTATTTGCTGTTGGATATGACAGGGACACGAAAGGTTTGTTAACCACCCTGTCGAAAAAGAGCCGGATATTAAAACGGTCACTGAGCACATAATCAAAATTGAGCGCTATTTTCACGATCCGCTGTCCGGCTGTTATCTGGTCAACATCCTCAACAACTTTCCGGATGATGGTCCGGTTGTCCCTGATAGAGAAATCACCCCTGACATTCAGGTCACTTTCCATAGCTGTTTGTCCCCCGCCAGGAAGGTTGAAGATCAGGGGTAATCCTGAAAACCGGTATCCTGCACTTATCACATATTCATTGCTAGATATTTCCGTCAACTGGCTGTTTGCCAGGCTTAAATTAAGGGACCTGGATTTTTTGAATTCAATCCGGGTGGTGAGGCTGTTTACCCAGTTCATATCCACCGCTATCAGGGGACTGAATTGTTCACTGATCGATACTGAACCAATATCTGCCTCATTCAGGAAATCCCCGTTCATATCCCTGGATGCTGTATCCACATAACCTGCCTCCGTGGCCAGATAAAATGGATTGGATATAAAACTTCCAACGGTATATGAGGATCGGTAGGAATGGTTAATATTGATGGAGCGGAAATATTTTTGAATGAATGGAATCTTTGAGAGGCCATCAAAAGTCAGGCGCCAGTTTGGCAGCATATCCCTGATATCCCATATGGGATTGAGATTCACACTGTTGGGATCTTTTTTTGCATATGCTGCCAGGAAGGCCGGGATCAATACTGACTGTGCACTTTCTCCGTAACCGTCCCAGAAAGCGGGATTGTTCGTGTCAGGTTTCATAACATAATCTCCGCCCTCGGCCCTTTCGAGAGCCAGCCTGGTGGATATTTGCTGCCGGTACTCATGCTTGAATTGCTCAAAGGTGGCGGAAGCAAAATTTTCAGAGGAGAATACCTTTTCAAAAGCTGTTCCGATCGTAATGGTCGATATGGAAAAATTACCGGTCATCTGGTGACTCCTGGTACTGTCCGGGAAATTACCAAACATGTCGGCGATATAGTATTCATTTATATTTTCTGTGTAATTGCGGTTGGCAGTAAGATCAATGCGAAGGCCTGGCAAAGGTTCAACAGTGCTTCGGATATTAAAAGTATTGGAATGATTCATGATATAGGGAGAATTGATCACGGGGTCCTTTGACAACCAATCGTTCATCACTGCTTTCTCAGGAAAGTTCGGATCCTGCCAGCCCAGGATAAATGGCCATCCCGGTGCCAGTGTACCGTTAAAACCCTGCATTCCCAGGAGGCTTGTAGAAGGCAAGTAACCGGGAAGCATTGAACCATTACTCTGGTTATAGGTGACGGCAATATTCCTGATCCCCATCAGGATCCTGGTAGTATAGTCTGCAATGATTATAAAAGGACTTTCCCCTTTCTCAACGGTGCCGTTAACTTCCACCCGTACCCTCCGGTAATCCTCCGCGGAAGTATCGGTGGTAAAGGTGATCCGGTTCTCGCTGGCCACTACCATTTCTCCTTCGATCTCCTGTCCGTCCTCACTATAAAAAACAGCGGTAACAGTTTCCGTTTTTAATTTATGGTTGATAGACCGTGTACGACCGGAACGGAGTGAGATCCCGTCCTGGGTATAACTTACTTCCTTGGTTCTTCCTTCTGCACTGGGTTGCCTGAATCCATTCCTAAACTTATTATTGACCTCTTTCAGATAGGGAATTTTATTGTACAGGTTTGTCATGGACAACTGACCATTTAGCTGGAAGTTATTGGAGTTTTTAATGTTGTTGCCCAGGCTGAGGGTATCAGCTGTAACGGGACCGACATCCCAGCCATATGTCGCACTGTAACGGGCAGAGGAACTAATCCAGTTGAGCAATGGTATTTTGTTGATTGGTATCGTATAGGCAACATTGAAATTATGGTGATACCTTGTATTCCTGCCAAGTGTAAAGATCTCTCTCCAGAGTGAGTCCATTTTTTCTTCGTAATCCCCCTCACCTTTCCGGAGCACTCCTTCAGGCTCATCAATCCTTGAAGTATTAGTAGCGCTGAAATCAAATTTTAAGGCACGTGTCAGGTCGAATTGCAGATCATAATATCGGTTCCAGATGAAATTTTTTGATACAATTGTGTCAATTTTGATTCCGGGATTGGCAAGATTCCTGATCTTTCTTTCGGCGTAATTCCTGTTCATGTCGGTACGGAACCCAAAGCGCGACGGGTAAAAGTAGAAGTTAATATCCTTCAGTAACCTCAGATGTGGAGAGGTGAAGACATTGGCCTTGGCAAATGGTTGAACATTCTTAGGCCGGGTATTATAAGTATAATTCAGCGCACCTCTGTGGCGATTTCGAATATCATATTCTGTATTTACATCACGATGTTCAGAACCACTGTAGGCATAACTGGCATTCCAGTTTGCCAGGTCATAGAAACGGGGCTGCCCCTGCATCTTTTGCTTTCTTACATTGGTAAAGTTTATACTGCTTCGTTTGGTATAGTCCTGCGCGACTCTTTTAATAGAATCACGTTCTTCTTTGGTTTCCGCATTTTTCAGAGCAGATTTCAGTGGAATATCTGGATCCAGCGGATTGTATTGTGGATTGATCCTTGATTCTGAAAATCCTAAGAACATTGGGATTGTGACCCCTGATTTTTCCGGGAAGAATTTCCCGAGCTCCAGGTTTGAGGAGATGTCATAAGCATAAATATCTTCCAGCTGCCTTTCATTGACCTTTTTTTCAATACTTCCAAAACCATGTTTGCTGGTATTCCCTGCGACAGTCACTGTTCCAAGATCAGCCAGTTTGGCTGTCATCCGGGCATTGGCAGCCCATCCACCCTCATCATTAAAATCTGTAAGCCTAAGTTCATTCAACCAGATCTCACCGGACTTAGGCATACCATCATCCTGGTTGGGATTGTTCCCGGCCTTGGGATTTCGAACACCCAGCATGATGGTCCGGATATTGCTTGTGTTGGGATTTCCCGTTACGCTTACTTTGTTCCCTTTCCCGTCGATGATGCTGAATACATAATTATAACCAATAGAGGAACCGGAAACCCTCATTTTGTCGTTCCTTGCCTGTTTTACATCCTGGAAAATTGTCAGCAGGATCTCAAAACGGTTCTCTGCCGGCCATACAATGAGACGGTCATTG
>DAOUVF010000375.1 GCA_030667765.1 Bacteroides sp. | reverse complement strand
GGTGATCAGGTCAAATAAACGGAGGGTTTTTCAATGGAACGCGGTTCGGCCTGAACAGTGAAATCATTTACAGGGTGCAACCCTACGGTAACCTGGCCATCGAAGCTTCCTACAACAGGATAATGCTCCCCGAACCGTACAACAATGCTGATTTCATGCTGATAGGACCCCGGCTTGACCTGACATTTACCGAAAAACTGTTCCTCACGACCTTTATTCAGTATAACAACCAGATCGACAACCTTAATGTAAATATGCGGTTTCAGTGGCAGTTTGCCCCAGTATTTGATCATTTTTTCGTTTATACTGAAAATGAATTTTCGGGAAACTTTCAAACCAGGACTCGTGGAGGGGTAATAATATTTGCCTACTGGATCAATTGAATAAACTCTGGAATTATGGATATATTTACTCGAACTGCATGTTTTATTAAAATGGACAAGAGGTTTCACCTAATTGTATCAACTTTCCTGAACATTTGTTTTCTGAATTCATGGAAGTTGTCCATGGCAGTTACCGGCATAATGATGGTCCTTGCCCAACCATTATCTGCCCAGGATGCAGAAGGAGGGATCAAAGGCATGGTAAGGGATGCCGTCAGCATGATTCCCCTTGACAGGGTGAACATCATTGTTCTGGAAACAACAGTCGGGGCAGTCAGTGATAATAACGGAAGATTCACTGTATCCGGACTCAAACCCGGTGAATATTACATCCGGGCCAGCATGGTCGGATATGAATCTCTTCAAATGCCCGTACAGGTTGCCACAGACAGTTTTACCAGGATTGACCTGGATCTCCGGCACGCAAGCATTCTCCTGGATTCCGTAAGGATAACAGGTAAAAGGCCGGAACGGGATCTTATTGCCATCCCAATACTTGAACCCCGCGGTCTGGATGCGGCGCATAGTACTGTTACTGTTGATGAAATCAGGACACAGGGTTCACGCACCATTATTGAAGCTTTGAAATATGTGCCGGGGGGACTGATTGAAACGAGGGGGAGGAAAGTAAAGCAATTTTTTTCTGTAAGAGGGCAAAAATATCCTTATCCTGATTATGCAATAAATGGGATATGGCAGAAAGAATTTCATGAGCTGCCTTATTTTTTTTCATCATCGGAGATTGAATCCATTGAGATCATACGGTCAAGTGCGGCATTGTTATCCGGACTTTCAGGGCTGGCAGGGGTCATTGATCTACAAACAAGGGAGTATGATTCCCTGGAAACAGCACTTGAACTGGAATACGGATCTTTTGAAAGCTTTCATGGGCAACTTTCAAACGGTGGAAAGTTTGGCGGCTTCAGCTATGCGGCTGGAGCAGGTTATGACCGGAGCGGAGGACCAGACGGTATGCATGCTGCTGAAAAGATGATGAATATCCATGGCAGGTTCAAATGGGAACCGGTTTCCTCCCTGTCCATTGCAGGCAATGTTTTTCACATGAATGGTATGCGACAGCTTACCAAAGCAGTACCCCCTGCAGATCAGAGATATATTGATTTTATACAGACTTATGATCCCCTGATAACGACTCTTGCGAACCTGAAAACATATTACCGTCCCGCAACATGGGCCAGTACCGAATTGCAGTTATTTTATGCCGGACGCAAACCCGTTTTTATCGATGAGGTAAAGGAGACCCTAACAAAGGAACATGATTTCGAATGGGGACTCAATTTAATTCAATCCCTGGCTGTTTCTCCTTCAAATACCCTGCGCTTCGGAGGATTATACAATCATTGGCTGGCTCCGGACGGGAAACGTTTTTATGCCGGAAGGAGGTGTGATACCGAGACCATATCTTTTGTTGCTGCCGATGAACACAGGCTCGGACCTGCTGTTTTTGATGCAGGGATCCGGTGGACCCGGACCTTTTTGAACGAATACGGTGCATTTAATATTGAAGGAAGCGACGGAGCATTCAGAAATGTTGATCCGATTACAGATGAATGGCAATCTCCTGTGATCCAGGTGAATGCAGGTGTCACTCTGGATTTGAAGAACGAGGTCATCCTGCACCTGCATGCGGCCTTTGGTCAGATTAAACCCCGTGAAGGCTCCCTTGATACAGCTCTGAATGTACCTGCCAATGAATCAAGACTTAAGTTCGACCTGGGCATGATAAAATCTTGGAAAAGGGGTAGCAGGCTTGTGCTGTCACCTTTCTATGTGAGGCAGGTGAACGCCATTGTATATAGTGGACAGACATATCAGGACCCGGTTTCCGGAAAGATCATGGAGTTATATGAGAACCGGGATCAGGATCAGTATGGAATCGAATTTGAAACCAGGACCGGAAGCATGCTAAATCTCCTCTCATTTTTTTATAATATCACCCTAATGAATTCTTCGGTACTGACCGGTGGAGAAAGGATCAGGGACAGAGAACATCCGGAGCTGATAACAAATGGTGGAATCTTTCTTGCCCGTTCAGGTTTTGATCTGAATCTGTTCTGCAAATATGTGTCGGGGTTTGAAAATGAAAGGTTTGCTGATCCGGCTCTTGGACCCCAGCCCCTGGGCGATTACTTTACGATGGACCTGACCGGGGGATATACTTTTGATCCCTGGCGATCCCTGCGTGTCTATCTGAATATCATTAACCTGACCAACAGGAAATATTCAACGGTGGTTGGTTATCCTGATTTCGGAAGAAGGATTAAAATCGGAGCAAGGCTGGTAATCTGAGGCTATTTTAATATCTTTATTGTGTGCTATAATGATTTGTGTTTAAAGCTTTGTTAATATACTTAAGATCAGTATACTAACTTTATTGCCTTGTTATTCTTTTTGCCAAAAGTATTATTATTCAACATCGTTTCTAACGCTGAAATTTTGTTTAATTATTTACAATGGATTACAAAAGACTTTTTGCACTTTTATTTATTTTTTGTTTTTGTAATACATTAATTGCATACAGTTGCAGATACACGATACGCGAGATAGGTTACTCTGATATTGGCTCGGAACCTCATTACCTGCATATTTTCACAAATTCCGAAACATCTGAAAAGGAGATCTCCTCTATTCATAATTTATCCCGTTCCATTCTGAATGAGACCAATGTTAAACTGATACTGTTTGATGCAGATAAGGAGAAGTATAATATTAAATCTTTCCCCTCCGCAGTATTTGTTTTTCCCGGAGGAGAACATATGATCTTTTCTCTTAAGCAAGCGGGAAGATCATTAAATGAATCTGTCTGGATGCTGCTTGATAACCTTGTCACTTCCACCTGTCGTAAAACCATAAAAGCGAAACTTCTTCAGGCATATTGTGTGGTTCTGGTAGTGGAAGGAGATAACAGGCAACAAAACGAAAATGTATTACTTGAAACAAAGAAAGCTGTCAGGGAAATTACCAGAATGTTAGATCAGATGCCTAAGGTGGTGGATTCTCCACCTGCCATAGTGGTTTTACCCCGTAAAGACATTCCCGATGAAAGATTATTGCTTACGAGCCTTGGGATCACGGAGAAGGAGACCGGTATACCTTCGGTTGCCATCCTGTACGGAAGGGGGAGGATCATGGGACCGGTCCTGCAGGGTGACCTGATAAGCAGGGATATTATACATAATCTTCTTTCAATTGTTGGCGCAGATTGTGAATGTGGACTGGATCATTCATGGATCCTGGGCAGGATGATCCCCCTTCGCTGG
>DAOUVF010000034.1 GCA_030667765.1 Bacteroides sp. | reverse complement strand
CGGAAAAGTAAATCCCACTCAAATAGAGGCCTTAACCATGGTCTGTGCCCAGGTTATTGGTAATGATACGACCATCACAGTAGGTGGAATGAACGGCCATTTTGAATTAAATGTTTTCAAACCTGTAATGATCGATGCCTTCCTCGAGTCAGCCGGGTTGTTGGCAGATGCATGCATATCCTTCAATGATAATTGTGCGATTGGCATTGAGGCGAACCAGGAAGTGATCCGGGAAAATGTCTCCAACTCCCTGATGCTGGTCACGGCATTGAACACCCATATCGGGTATGATAAAGCAGCAGAAATTGCCAAGAAAGCATATACTGAGAATACCACCCTGAAAAAGGCCGCCCTTGATCTGGGCTATGTGACAGAGGTAGAATTTGACGAGTGGGTGGATCCCTCAAAGATGACAGGAACCCTTGACTAAGTAGCTGGATTATCCCTATATTAGCGCCCGGAGATCTA
Source organism: Bacteroides sp. (assembly GCA_030667765.1). Taxonomy (GTDB): domain Bacteria; phylum Bacteroidota; class Bacteroidia; order Bacteroidales; family SM23-62; genus SM23-62. The sequence goes on along the minus strand of DAOUVF010000034.1, from coordinate 12,789 downwards.
ACGCTTACATGATCATCATGAGAAAGATTGCATTCATTGTATTCCTGGGTGGAATGATGGCTTCCGGACTTTATGGCCAGCGGAGCTACCTGGGACTAAGTTTTGGGGCTTCCCTCCCAAGCGAGGAGTTTGCCAAGAAGAGCCTGGCCGAGGATGGTGGTTATGCCCTGCCAGGATTTGTCATAGAATTTTCCGGTGCCTATGTCTTTGATTATTATTTTGGCATTGCCGGCACTTTTACCTTCAGTGCAAATTCCCTGGACAGGGATCAACTTAAACAGGACCTGATAGATGCTATCACGGGCCCCATTCCTCCCGAGATCGATGAGGTGATCTTTAACCATGGCACCTGGATGTATTCAAATCTCATGGCCGGGCCATTTTTGACCATTCCTGTTGCCTTTATGAATCTCGATTTCAGGGCCGTGGCAGGCCTAAGTTACCTGCTTTCCCCACCCTGGGAAATAACTGTACATGCCGGCGATGAAACCTATTTTCAATCACACCACGGCAAAACAGTAAATTTTACTTATATGCTGGGGACAGGGATACGGTTCAATGTTAATTCCAATTATGCCATCCGTGTTTCGGCAGATTATTTCCACAGTAAACCCACTTATAGTGTTGACCAGAACAGTATAGTGGGAGCAGCCACCGGAAAATCTACCTACGAAATGAGTGTCGGTACGATCAATCTCAATGTTGGTATTGCATATAAGTTCTGATCATTGTGCAAAAATAGCTGGTCATTATGGAGAAAGAAACGCCTGGAAGAGGATCTCTCTTCGATGGATTTCCCCCTGTCTCAACCGAGGCATGGGAGGAAAAGATCAAAGCAGGCATGAAAGAGGGGGAGTACGAGAAGCGATTTGTCTGGCACACGCCGGACGGCTACCATATAAAACCCTATTACAGATCGGAAGATCTTGAAGATCTTGATTTTCTGGACGCTGTACCCGGACAATTCCCATTCATCCGCAGTTCCAAGACGGAGAACAATGCATGGCTGGTCAGGCAGGACCTGCTTGTCATTGATATCGAAACAGCCAACCGGGATGCATTGGATATTATTGAAAAAGGTGTCAATTCCATTGGATTTGATCTGACCTCGCGGGACCGGATAAGGGAGGCAGACCTGAAGGCCCTGCTTAATGAACTCCCGCTGCAGAGGACACCTGTCAATTTTATCCTCCGGGAACAGTTCGCCGATGTACTCCATTTTCTGCACAGGTATGTAAATAGCGCCGGGATAGATCCACAAACTGTCCGGGGAAGCATCACTTACGATCCCCTGGGGACGCTGGCATCCACAGGAAACTTCTCCAGGGATATGTTTACAGACATTTCCGGGCAGATCGAATGCCTCGAATTTGTAAAGGCAAACCTGCCCGGGTTCAGGGTTATCCATGTGGGGGGGAACTTGTTCCACGATGCAGGTGCTTCTGTAACGCAGGTCCTGGCCTTCACCCTTGCCCAGGGAAATGAATACCTGGCACAGTTATCAGAGCTTGGGACTGAACCCGGGGAGATCCTGCCATATATGCAGTTCCAGTTCTCAGCAGGATCGAGTTATTTCATGGAGATTGCCAAGCTGCGGGCTGCAAGGCTGCTATGGTCAAAGATCGTTGAGGCCTGGTCTGCAAAAGCCGCCCTGAATCATGCCATGTTCATCCACACCAACACATCAGCCTGGAATCAGACGGTATATGATCCGTATGTGAACATGCTCCGGGGAACAACAGAGGCCATGTCCTCAGTGATCGGTGGCACAGATTCACTGACTGTCAGACCCTATGATGCTGCTTTCAGACTGGCGGATAATTTCTCAAACCGCATTGCCAGGAACACCCAGGTTGTGCTCAAAGAGGAATCATACCTGGACAAGGTGATCGACCCTGCTGCCGGATCCTATTATATTGAAAAACTTACGGCTACTTTAACAGAGGGCGCATGGGAACTATTTCTCCAGGTCGAAGAAAAAGGCGGATTTCATAAATCACTGATCGATGGGTTCATCCAGAGTGCCGTCAGGGAATCAGCAGAATCCCGCATGAAAAACCTGACTACCCGTAAGAATATCATGGTTGGTATAAACCAGTATCCCAATTTGCAGGAGGACATGGCTGCAGAGATAGGGGATATTCCCTTTCCTGCAAAGAGGCTGCCCGAGGACCAGTGCATCATTGAACCAATGGAACTTTTCCGGGGCAGCATGGATTATGAAAACATGCGCTTAAAAACAGAAAACCACCCGGGTAAAAAACCGCTGGTTTTCATGCTTACCGTGGGTAATCTGGCCATGCGCCGCGCACGTGCCATGTTTGCCAGCAACTTTTTTGCCTGTGCAGGTTTTCAGGTTATCGATAACATTGGCTTTGAATCCCCTGAAAAAGGTGCCCGAGCAGCCATTGATGCCGGATCGGATATCGTGGTCCTTTGCAGTTCAGATGCAGAATATGCCAGCCTTGCCGATACTGTTATGCCCCTGCTGAAAGACAGGTGTATCCCTGTCGTCTCCGGTTACCCGAAGGAAGAGCTGGAAATGCTGAAAAAGAACGGCATTGAACACTTCATCCATGTACGATCAAATGTACTGGAAGAACTGCAGCATTTTCAGCAATTACTTGGCATCAAATCCTGAAATGAAAACAAATGAGACCCGATTTTAGCCATATAAATCCCAGGCCGGCAAGCACCGGTGGAAAGTCCTATTCCGGCAAAGAATGGCTTACCCCTGAGCATATCAGTGTAAAGTCCGTGTTTTCAAAGGATGACCTGCAGGGAATGGAACACCTGCAATTTGCGGCCGGGATACCTCCTTATCTCAGGGGACCCTATCCTACCATGTATGTGATGCGCCCGTGGACAATCAGGCAGTATGCCGGCTTTTCCACAGCTGAAGAATCTAATGCCTTCTACAGAAGAAACCTGGCATCCGGACAGATGGGACTCTCCATTGCATTTGATCTGGCTACCCACCGCGGGTATGATTCCGACCATGAACGGGTGGTGGGAGATGTTGGCAAAGCAGGTGTTGCGGTCGATTCAATCCTGGATATGAACCTTTTATTTGACGGTATACCCCTTGATAAAATGTCCGTCTCCATGACCATGAATGGTGCCGTTCTTCCGGTTATGGCTTTTTATATTGTAGCCGGACAGGAACAGGGTGTTTCTCTTGAGCAGTTAAGTGGTACAATTCAAAATGATATCCTGAAGGAATTCATGGTCAGGAATACCTATATCTACCCACCTGAAGCTTCCATGAGGATCATTGCCGATATTTTCCAATACACTGCTGAGAAGATGCCCAGGTTTAATTCCATCAGTATTTCGGGATATCACATGCAGGAAGCCGGTGCCACCGCTGATCTGGAACTGGCCTACACCCTTGCAGACGGACTGGAATACCTGCGCACAGGGGTCAATACAGGCATGGATATCGATGCCTTTGCTCCCAGGATCTCATTTTTCTGGGCCATCGGGATGAATCACTTTATGGAAATAGCAAAGATGCGTGCAGCCAGGCTGCTCTGGTCAAAAATTGTATCCCGTTTCAATCCAAAAAATCCAAAATCACTGGCCCTTCGCACCCACTCCCAGACCTCAGGCTGGAGTCTTACCGAGCAGGATCCCTTCAATAATGTGACACGCACATGTGTGGAGGCCATGGCTTCGGCACTGGGACATACCCAGAGCCTTCATACCAATGCCCTGGACGAGGCCATTGCCCTGCCCACGGATTTCTCTGCCCGGATTGCCCGGAACACCCAGATTTACCTTCAGGAAGAAACTGATATAACCAAAGCCATCGACCCCTGGGCCGGATCCTATTATGTTGAATACCTGACCGACAAGCTGGCCCGCAGTGCCTGGCAGCTTATCGAGGAAGTTGAACAACTGGGCGGCATGGCAAAAGCCATAGATACCGGTCTGCCTAAGATGCGGATCGAAGAGGCAGCCGCCAGGAAACAGGCCCGGATCGATTCAGGTAAGGATACCATCGTCGGTGTTAATAAATATAAACTTGAAAAAGAAGATCCCCTGGATATCCTTGAAGTGGATAACACGGCAGTAAGGGAAGCACAGGTCAAAAGGCTCAGGAAACTGAAGGCCGAACGGAACAATGAACAGGTACAGGAGGTACTTGACAAACTTACTCAGGCTGCCTCGAATGGTAGCGGGAACCTGTTGGAACTGTCAGTAGAAGCTGCAACCAAGCGGGCCACCCTGGGAGAGATCTCCTATGCACTGGAAAAGGTATGGGGCAGGTACAAGGCTGTGATCCGATCCATTTCCGGGATCTATTCTTCTGAATCCAAAGAAGATACGACCTTCAGTGAAGCAAAAGAGATGGCTGCCAGATTTGCCCGCAAGGAAGGAAGGCAGCCACGGATCATGATTGCAAAAATGGGACAGGACGGGCATGACCGTGGTGCGAAGGTGGTATCTACAGGATATGCAGATATCGGTTTCGACGTGGATATAGGTCCCCTTTTCCAGACCCCGGCAGAAGCGGCACGGCAGGCAGTAGAAAACGATGTCCATCTCCTGGGGGTTTCCAGCCTGGCCGGTGGACATAAAACCCTGGTACCACAGGTGATCGAAGAGCTCCGCAAGATGGGCCGGGAAGATATCCTGGTGATTGCCGGAGGGGTAATCCCGGTCCAGGATTACCAGTCCCTCTACGATGCAGGCGTTGTAGGAATTTTCGGTCCGGGTACCTCCATTTCCGTCGCCGCTCAAAAAATCTTAGAGATCTTGCTTGAAGGGATGAGTTGATAAAGTACTCTTTTTTATATCTTTGCAGCAGCAGTTCACCTTTCAGGTCGTCTTTAATAAAAATGCTGTTATGGAAGAAACTAAAACAAATGCTGGCCAGGGACTGGGTATAGCCGGACTGATCCTGGGAATTATTGCCATCCCACTGGCCATCCTCGGCTGTACTTCCGTTTTGGGGCTGGTATTCGGAATAGCTGGCGTAATACTCAGTGCAGTGGGACTTTCCCAGGCAACGAAATCAAATGGTACCAAAGGCCTGCCTACCGCCGGGCTGGTGGTTTCCATTCTTGGAACAGCCATCGCCCTTATGTGGATATTGTTTTTCGCACGCATTGCCCACGAAGGTGGCAGATGGTGGGGCCGTGAAGGTATCCGTATCATGGAGGAGATCCATGAAGACTTCGGGGATGAGATTGAAGAGACTTTTGAAGATATAGGTAAGGAACTGGAAGAGCTGGGTGAAGAACTTGAAGATAAGCTGGAAGATCTTGAATGGGATGAAGACTGGGAAGATTTTGAATGGGGGGAAGAAATCACCGATGAAGAATTCCAGCAGGTCATGGACACCTATGAAAGCCTGATCCAGGATTATGTAAAACTGGTAGAAGTGGCGAATCAGGGGAATATAAATGCCCTTGCAGAGTATGTCAAAGTTTCAGCCAAAGCTGTTGCACTGGCTACAAAAATTACAGCTATTTCACCAAGGTTGACAGATGAACAAAGAGAAAAGTTCGAGAAGGTTCAGCAAAAATATGAAGAAGCCCTTAATGAGGCAGAGGAGAATCAATAGACCTTATTACATTGTTAACCTATCGCTGGCCGGGATCATAATGATGATGTTCATTTATTCCGGCCTTTTTTCTGCGAAACAAGACAATCATCCTGTCCCTTCTTTCTATGAAAAGATTACTGATGAACCTGCCCCCTCTTCGGGTCTTTCAAGGGCATTTTCTGAAATCGTCAGGGGAAATCTGGATGCTGCCAGAGGCTATAACAGTGACAGTTTGCTCATCTTTTCCTTTTTTTTAATCCAGTTTATACAAAGAATACTTGTCAGCTTGCTCCTGTATAAGCAAATACCGCGCACACAATACCTGGTTTCAGCAGACCTGGTAATAAGCATCCTGCTGTTCCTTTTTTGTTTTAAAGGACAGCTCCTTGCGATGGGAAAATTGATATTTGCCTGACTAGTAGATAAAGGTTACTCCGGCCTGAATGCCGAGCCAGGAATGTGTATCTCCTCCTGATTTAAAGGCATGATTATAACGGGCTCCCAGGTTGAAATAAGCTTCAGCGCCTATTCCAATGATTAATCCGGCTTCCGGCGCCAGTCCGAAATGCCAGTTCTTATTCTCGTAACGATGCACACCAAAATCAGATACCTTGTTTATAACGTAAGCCCCTGATGAAAGTCCCAGGTAGGGCCTGAATTGTGAATCAGGACTGAAGTGATAACGACCAACAGCCATGAGGGGAAAAGAATTGATATAGCGGTATAAATTCCCTGTCAGTGTCAGGTCTTCAAATTCATAGGTATCTCTGGGGAAACTTTCATTGAACACACTCCAGGCAAACAGGAAGCCGACACTTATCTCCTCGGTAAAAAACCTTCCGAATTCAAAGCTGAATCCCCTGAAGCTGGTATTGGAAATAAAATCCCTTGTCTCTCCCAGGGGAACTGAAATTCCATAATTAACCGTACTGTAATAATCCACCACCTGGGCAGCACCGTTCAAAGTTACCATCAGGCTTAGTCCCAGGACAATATATCTAATCTTCTTCATCATCTTCCGGTATGATTTATTAATTTGTCTTTAAATAAGGAGATTGCTTAAAAGCCTGGTCAATGTTATCTGTGATCCGTTGCTCCTTGTCCTGGCTACCCCCAGACAATAGTGAATTGAGTGCAGCCAGCCATGGGACAGCAATGGTCTTCTCATCAATATTAGTGTTTTCAGGATCAATCATGGTAATAAACAGGGTTCCCGTTGTATAATTTATATATACCGGGTATCCCACCGGGAATCCCATTCCCCATCCGGGTCCCCATACGGGAGCACCAGGGTATCCACTCCAGCCAGGCCACCAGCCCCAGTATCCCCACATCCAGGCCGGATCGAAATATAACCCGGAATTGGTCGAAGACATGGCAGAGATGAGCAAAACAACATCCGCCGGGTTCAGGGTATCCAAGGGTTCTTCCTCGTAACCATATGAGATCATCTGAGCCCTTACCCTGCTGATGATCAGGTTATCATATTCCCGGCCCAGGCTGTCCTCTTCACCCTGTACGACCATATGAACGATTGTATCAGGTAAGGAGAATGTATTTGCATCACTGAAATTAAAATCTTTATCATACGAGGTCCCGACAAGGTCCATTTCCTCAGGGTTTGATGGTCCACCTGGATAGCAGGACATAATTAATACCGGTCTCGCGATGATCAGGATCCAGGGCACTATCCCCTTTGGATTTATTATCTTCATTTCTACTCTTTTTTTAACTTAAAACAGTTAACAAAATTAATATTCTCCGACGGAATAATGTAAGATTTTGAATATTTATTCAGGCGATCAGCCGGGCCATTATTATATCCATATTTTTTTATCTTTGACCCGTTAAGCACAATATTATGTTTGGAACGGCAACCAAAATAATCATCCTGGCAGGTCTGCTGTCTATAAGCTGTTCGATAAGTGCACAGGAGTACACCAAGGCCGTCGGGGTAAGAGGAGTATTTGGATATGACCATTACCAGTATGCGGGGGCAGAATTCTCATTTCAGAAAGATGTCAAAAAAATCGGAAGGGCCGAATATGATTTCGGGTGGTACGCCTCAAATCAATGGGATGCATTGAAATTCACCGGGATCCGGCAATGGAAGATCATCAATAAAAGTAAATTCCATTTTTACGGAGGGGTCGGTGGAGGCGCCGGATATGTAATGTTTCCCTATGCAGAAAATGATTTTTTTGCAACTATTAATCTTAACCTGGGTGTTGATTACACAGCCGGATTTATACAGTTCGCACTGGACTGGCGGCCGGAATGGACAGTCATTAACAACTTTGGCAACCAGCTTGGATATGATATTGGATTTGCCATAAGGTTCGCAATCCCATGAAACTGGCGGCTGTAATGATTAACATCAATTAAAATATCATAAAAATGAAAACTTTATTGACTTTGCTAATAGCATTTGTATTTGTCCTGGGGGCATTCTCCCAGGAGGAAACACAGCAACTCTCTAAAAAAGAAATAAAGAAGCTGCAGAAAGAACAGAAAATGGCCGAAAAGGCAGCTGAAGCAGAAAGGATGGCCGAGGTGACCAGTTTTATGGTAAACCAGCAGCAATTTGTCCTTGAAGCCGATTACCTGAGTGATAAATATGGCCAACGGGTACCCGTCACTCCCACTATAAATTTTGTCCTGGTTGATTCTCTTGTCGGTACCGTACAGTTCGGAGATGCAATGGCAATAGGGTATAACGGCGTAGGAGGGGTAACGGTTGATGGCAGGATCACCAAGTATGAATACTCAGTCATCGGAAAAAAAGAGGATTCCTATAGTATACGCTTGATATTAATGTCGTCTATCGGGACTTATGACATTACTTTAATGGTAAACTCCCAGGGTTATGCCGATGCCAGCATCAGGGGAAACTGGTCCGGGCAACTTAATTATCACGGTAAACTGGTCCCCCTGACACTTTCCAGGGTTTATAAAGGAACCCCAATATTATAAAGATCCTTTCCCACAAACCATATGAAACACTTTACATTTTTACCAACCCTGCTGATTCCGCTTCTTATGCTTTCTCAGGGTTGCGCCACCATTGTTGGTAGCTCGAAAAATACACTCGTATTTGAAAACGAAAAGCAGCAAACTGCCGAGATCTACCTGGATGGGCAGTTAATTGGCAATGCACCAGGCAAGATCCAGTTGGATTCCAGAAGGATACAGCATGGAAGCACCCTTGAGATCAAGGCTTCCGGCCATGAGACACAGGAATACATGATCCTCCGCAAACCCCATCCCGCCTATATTATCGTGGATGCGATTGTCGGTGGGATCCCGCTCGGGATTGATTACTCTACCGGACAGATCTACCGGCCCAAGCCACGCAAATTCATATACGAACTTAAGCCCGAGTAGATCATGAAAAAAATCGCAACATTCATCATTATCCTTCTGGGTTGGGCAACTATTCTGCAGGCACAGGAAAGATCTTCTTTCTCTCCGGAGGATATGGATTTTGAAACGAACTACGGCCATTTTAATTTCTGGGAAGTAAAATTGCATACAGGAGGCCATGTAACCTCAAGGGAAGAGGTAGAAGATATCCTGAGTAACGGTTATACAGGTATAGAACTCCGGGTTGGGGTGCAATCATCCGGACGCCAGCAATGGCAGCGGCTTCACAAGTACCCGCAATATGGTATCGGATTTGCCCTGTTTAATGTGGGCAGTAAAGAAGTTATTGGTAATCCGAGTGGCCTTTTCGGATTTATAAACCTGCCCATTATAAGAAGACCGAAATTTGTTCTTGGAACTGATATAAGTGTGGGTCTATCATATGATTTCAATCCATATCATGTTGACGATAACCCACAGAACTCTGTGATCGGCTCCAAGGTCAATTTATGGGCCGGTTTTTTTCTGACCGGACAATTTCAGGTTTCTATGCGCAGTGATATCACTGCAGGATTGGGGTTCATCCACTTTTCAAACGGCCGTACCCATACACCCAATATGGGATTGAACATGATGGGACTACATATTGGTTATACCTATCATTATAATCCCATTAAGAATTTTACTAAAACCATAGATCCGGATTTTCAGCCCCCAATCCGGCCGTAAATTGTGAAATATCCCAAGCCTATCGTAACTCCCTACTGGGAATTCACCCTGTTTGCAGCAGGTGGTATTGTTTCGACCGAGAGGCCTATCGGTGAAGAACAGGGGCCCAGATATCCTACTGTATCTTTAGTCCTGGATGTTAACCGCAGGATGACCAACAAGCTTTTACTCGGTATCGGAACGGATGTTTTTTATGATGCCTCGATTAAAGAAGATTTTGGCGAAACCCCCAGCTCAGGCACTGATTACATGTTACTCGGCTGGCATTTTGGTCCCCAGTTCATGATCGAACGCTTCACTCTTGTCGGACAGGTAGGTTTTTATTACTGGAAAGGGAATCCTGATATCCACGGAAATTATTATTTCAGGGCCGGCGGTAAATTTGATTTTACTGATAATTTCTTTGGCCAGATCAGCCTGAAGACCCGTAATGGTTTTATAGCCGAATGGATTGAATGGGGAATAGTATTCAGGTTTATGAACAAGGAAAAATATAACGCAAACAAATCAAAATAAAGCTTTCCTGCCTGGTTTCCCTAAACTTTTAAGGTGAAAAGACCTGTCAGGCCTGATCCCTTTTTCAGTTTGTTTCAGTGTGCAGCATTGGTTGTCCAGGTCATGGTAGAAGTAGTAGATATAATTATGTTCCATGGATTCCTTCAGGAAATCCTCTTTTTCCTGAAGTGTGACCAGTGGCTGGGTATCATATCCACAGACCCATGACATGCTGATGTTCCCCAGCATGGGCATCAGGTCTGCATTATTCACTATGATCTGATCACCAAATCTTATGAGTGCTATGTTTTGTCCAATGGTATGGCCGTTGAACATGCGAAATTGCACATTTGGTGTAAGATCATATTCTCCCTCGAATAATTCCAGCTGCCCGCTTTTCTTTATGGGCAATATATTCTCTTTCAACAGGGAAGCCCCCTCCAGGCGGTTGGGATGCATGGCAAGTTCCCACTGAGGCTTGCTCACCCAGTATTGTGCCTTTGGAAAAACTGTGAGCAGTTCCGATCTGTCTTCATTGTATTTAATGCTCCCTCCGCAATGATCGAAATGAAGGTGCGTAAGTACCATATCGGTGATGTCATCCAGGTCATAACCCAGTTCAGCAAGGGATCCAGTGAGTGTATCTAATCCATTAAGGTAATAGTAGCCGAAGAATTTCTTATCCTGCTTGTCCCCTATCCCGTTGTCAAAAAGGATCCTCCGGTCACCATCCACCACCAGGAGGCTTCGCATGGATATATTGATCAGGTTGTTTTCATCTGCCTCGTACCGGCGGGTCCATAAAACCTTTGGTACAACTCCAAACATGGCACCTCCATCAAGTTTCAAGTTGCCGTTTGCCACCGTATAAATTTCCATAACTTTATAGGTCAGATCGAATCGCAAATATCGAAAAGATTTTTATAATAAAACAAACACTGGCCTACTCGGGCTGAAAGCATAATCATATGAAGGTTCATTTCATAGCCATTGGCGGAGCTGTCATGCATAACCTTGCCATAGCCCTCCATAAAAAGGGATATGAGATAAGCGGCTCCGATGATGAGATCTTTGAGCCTTCCCGGAGCAGGCTTGCCAGGTACGGACTGTTGCCGGACAATCAGGGATGGGATCCGGTAAAAATTACACCCGACCTAAATGCTGTTATCCTTGGGATGCATGCCAGGGAAGACAATCCTGAACTGGAGAAGGCCCGCAGGCTCGGTCTGCAGATCCAGTCCTTCCCGGAATTCCTGTATGAACAAACCCGAAACAAAACCCGTGTCGTTATCGGTGGCAGCCATGGCAAGACCACAATCACATCCATGATCATGCATGTGCTGAAGTCTCATGGTGTATCGTTTGATTATATGGTGGGATCTATTGTTGAAGGATTCGAAACCATGGGGGGATTAAGTGAATCGTCAGAAATAGCTGTTTTCGAAGGCGATGAATACCTCTCATCGGCACTGGACAGGCGTCCCAAGTTTCATCTGTACAAACCTCATATTTCTTTAATATCAGGCATCGCATGGGATCATATGAATGTATTCCCTACATATGAAAATTACCTTGAACAGTTCAGGATCTTCATAGAAAAAACGGAAGTCGGAGGCTCACTCATTTACTCGGGGTATGATCCGGAAGTAACAGACCTGGTGAAGTCTTCCGGGCGCCTGCTCGATTTTATTCCATACCGTGGACATCCATTCAGGATCAAGGAGGGAAAAACCTACCTTATCGAAGATGACAGGGAACACCCCGTTTCCGTTTTTGGCCAGCATAACATGCAAAACATCAACGGTTCCAAACTGGTTTGTGAGATGCTCGGGATAAACAATGAAATGTTTTACAATGCCATTCAAGATTTTACAGGAGCAAGGAAGCGCATGCAATTGCTTGAAGAAAAGGATCAAACGGCCGTCTACCTTGATTTTGCACATGCCCCTTCCAAGGTCAGGGCCACCACCCTTGCCCTCAAGGAACAATATCCGGAACGATGGCTGACAGCTATACTGGAATTGCATACCTTCAGCAGCCTGAATGTCGATTTTCTGCCTCTATATGAAGCTACAATGCTGGCAGCGGATAAGGCCATTGTATATTTCAATCCCGTAACCGTGGCCCATAAAAAACTGCCGGAGATTTCCGTAGACCAGGTAAAGGATGCCTTTAACCAGCCAGATCTATGGGTTTACAATGATGCCGGGAAACTGGTGAAAGACCTGCTTAATTCAGAATGGAAAGGAAGTAACCTTTTGATCATGACATCCGGCAATTTTGAAGGCCAGGACCTGGAGGCACTGGCTGGATCCATCATTAGCCATGAGAACTAGGACCATCCTCCTGATTGGTTGATTTTTAACGAATATTTATATTCCCACCATTTGTTCAAAACGAAATTTCAATTATATTTGCACCGCCGATAAAAAACGGTCCGTTCGTCTAGGGGTTAGGACGCCAGGTTTTCATCCTGGTAACAGGGGTTCGATTCCCCTACGGACTGCAAATGTGATGATAAAACCCTCTGATTTTCAGGGGGTTTTGTTTTTGTGCACACCCTGATTGCACACCTTTTTCCCTACCCTGTCATCATTTCATGCTTTTACTGACCAATTCATTAACTTTGAGTGACCAAGACTCATTTT
>DAOUVF010000027.1 GCA_030667765.1 Bacteroides sp. | reverse complement strand
TATGTTTATTTCAATTATATTCTTCAAAAAGCTACACCTTCCATTCCACCAGCTCAAGATCGGTGGGATCGTCGAACCCTTTCAGCTTTCTCGGACCTAGTGACTTGAAGTTGATATCTTTTCCCATGCAGAGTTCGCGTATGACCCTGGCAGCGACGATTTGACCGGGCTCTCCACAGTCGCAGATACGCGACGTATGATTCACGGTGGAGCCAAAGAGTGCGTCGCCATCCTGTACTGGTTCTCCAGCCCCGATACCAATCCTGGCTTGCAGCAATATGCCATCATCCCGCCTCATATTGTCTCTGGCCAGCTCGCGTTGGATCATGATCGCGCAATTCACGGCAGAATATGCAGACACAAAGCTCGTGAGGAAGCCATCTCCGGCGCGATCGACTTCCCTCCCGCCATTTTCCGCGAGTGCCCTACGGACGATGTCTCGATACCTGCGTACGAGGCTGAGGGCCGTAGAATCCCCGAGAGTCTTGGTGATGTTAGTGGAACTTACCATGTCAATAAACATGATTGCCCGAAAGGCACTATCCGGAACCTGTTGTTCATCAGTCCCTTCAGGGTCGGTTGCCCTCCCCAGAAACTGCGTCACCGTTGAGGTGTCAACCTCAATAATCTGATGCGGGATAAGGCCATGGGCTTCTTTATGCATATTGCGAACGGAAGTCTCAGACGGAGCGTCGACGAGACAGAAAGCAACCCCTCGAGACTCGTCGTACCAATAGGTTAGCACTTTGCAAAAGTGACGTGCTTGGATTTCAAGATCACTTGCGTGAGCGTTTGTCACATCTTCTAATGTTGCATCACGAATGTCATGGCGATCCATGTAGAGTGGCATTTTTCCTCCTTTTTATACCGTGGTATCCGCAGAGTCAATTGTCATTACAAACAACTGGCACCACCTCCCAACAAATATTTTACTGCCAATATCAGCATTGCCCAAATATACAGTGTATCATCCAGAAAACAAATTATCTAAATATATTAGCAAGTAGATATAAATTTGCATTAGAAGCAACATAGGCAACTTTCATAATGATTATTGAGCAATAATTTATCTATGACTATTTACGAGTGGATTTAAAAAAATTGTCAACGAATTCGTCACCCTCAAGAAGCAAACCCCCTCAGATCATTGACCTACAGGGACTTCGGTAAATTGGCGTGGTACCACTAGGAATCATACATGACGATCCAAAAGTAATTCATTCAATTCCCTGACAAACTCCCGGATCTCCTGGTCCCCGAATCCTTTTTCCCGGGCGGCTTCTTCTAGCGTACCCCAGATGGGTTCGCCGCAGGCGATGCATCTGATGCCCTTTTTTGACAGGTAGGTGACTGAAGCCGGAAGGACCTCGACCAGTTCTTCGATCGAGATCTTTTCGTCAATTATTTTCTCCATCCGGTAATTTTCAATATTTTGGTACAAAAATAACAACAAGAAACGATGATAACACGTGATGAAGCCCTGAATCTGCTCCGGCAGCATATTAAAAATGAGAAAATGATCTATCACTGCCTCTCCTCTGAAGCTGTCCTGAGAGCATTGGCAAAAAAGCTAGGCAGGGACGAGGAAAAATGGGCACTGGCTGGTTTGCTGCATGATATTGATGTGGAGGTCACAGATGCAGATCCCAAAACACATTCCCTGAAGGCCAGGGAACTTTTGAAAGGTTTTGACCTGGATGAAGATATACTTGATGCCATCAGTATGCATAATGAGATAGCTACCGGCAAGCCCAGGGAAACTGAGTTCCAGCATGCCCTGGCTGCGGGGGAGACCATCACGGGACTCATCTATGCTACCGCACTTGTCTATCCTGACAGGAAGATCGCAGCGGTAAAGCCGAAATCCATTGTGAAGAGAATGAAGCAAAAGGCCTTTGCAGCCTCTGTGAACAGGGAAATCATCATGGAATGTGAAAAGATCGGGATCCCCTTGCCTGAATTTGCGGAGATCAGCCTGGATGCTATGAAAGAGATCGGGGAGGAAATCGGCCTGTAAATTACAAATTTTTCCTGATCGAGTTCAGTATCTGATAACCGATCAGCCTGTCGTAACGGGAAGTATTGGTAGTCAGGTAAATATAGACCACATAGTCATTTTCAGCCTCATAGTAACTGCCTTCCATAAAGGTGGCATCGGGAAACCGTGATCCATCCCTGATAAAAACATACTCGTAATTATAATATCCCTGCTTCAGCAGCATGTCAAGCCTGTACGATTTGGTTTCAAAATCGTAAGTCATCTGGTTGGTCTCCTTGCACTGCCAGTTTGTGAGGGCACCGCATACATAGAGTTTCCCGTCTATGATAGGCACATCCATCGGAAGGGTAAAATGGACATAGACATAATCTGATTCTGTATGTCTCTTAACTCCTTCCTGGACTTCAACATAATACCGCCCGTTCAGGTCCCCCCGGTAAAAATAATTACCCCTGTACCTTGGCTGGTCAGGAACAAGGTAAACGTGGTAATAGGGCGGCTGATATTTTATGTCCCGTACCATTTCAGCCTGGTATCGCATGCTTTTGATATCGAAATAGCGGTATTCATTCCCGCCTTTGAAAATATTACCGGACTGATGGTCATAGTCCAGTATGCCATCCCTGATAAATAGTGGTTTCAGGTTTCTGATAGACATGTTCCAACGATTGTTCTGTTGAATGGCGACCTTGATCTCGGAGTAGGGATCATTGATGCTGACCGATCCCAGGAATACCTTGAAACTTATCTGGTGGCCGTCATCATGGTAGGGATCGGCCACGGGCCTTATGGCATCTCCCTGGATACTTGTCAACGCTTCCGATACTGAAAAACGATGAGTTAGCACCAGGTTGGTTTCATCAAAATCTTCGAAGATCTTCAGGACATAATTGCCGGATAACTTGATCCCCATATCATCATTGGGCAATACCACACTGTAATTGACATAATTCATATGGGTATTGAATGAAAGGGAATAATCCTGGACAGGTTGATGATTAAATCCATCAATATATTCATCCACCGCAAGATTTGAGGGCATCCAGTCCGCATCACAGTGTTCTATGGTATATGAATAGTTCTTTATCTCATCGCTGAGATCATCAAAACGGAGTTCCAGCTGATCTGCACTGTTCAGTTCAATGATGGGGTAGGTCATATCCCATCCGGCCCTGTGGAGTTGAACGGATTTGATGCTGGGACGAAAGGTACAGTCAGTATAAAATACTTCCTGGCAAACAAGCTCTGAAACGCCCATAAAAGCTAGTAAAACAGCGGCAAATACAGACCTTAATATACGGTATATAGAATGTTGAGTTGACATATGTCTATAAAAAACATGACATATAAAATTTTATTGTTTGAATGTCAGCTAATCCATCTTGTATGAAAACTAAAAATACTTATTTTTGTCGAATGCCTTTTTGCAAACCAAAAATTATTCCATGTCCAAGGTAATTAATATCAAGAAAGGTCTTGATATAAAATTAAAAGGAGCCGCCGAAAAAATTATTTCCAACGTCAAACCTTCCTCGACCTTTGCTGTTAAACCAATCGATTTCCCCGGGGTTGTACCAAAACTGGTTGCAAGGCCCGGAGATATGGTTAAAGCAGGGACTATCCTTTTTTTTGATAAAGGCCATCCTGAGGTAAAATTTGCCTCACCGGTGAGCGGAGAGGTCAAAGCGGTCAACCGCGGAGAAAGAAGAAGAATACTGGAAGTTGTTGTTGAAGCTGATGGGAAGAATGAATATGAGGATTTCGGGGCTGCCGATCCTGGCAAACTTGACCAGGAACAAATTATTAGGAAAATTCAGGATGCCGGGCTTTGGCCCTCCATCCGGCAGCGGCCCTATGCTGTGATAGCACGTTCACAATCAGAGCCAAAAGCAATATTCATTTCAGGATTTAATACTGCTCCGCTTTCACCGGATATGGATTTCATGGTGAAAGGGAACAACAGCGCTTTTCAAACCGGGATCAATGCCCTGAATAAGCTGACAAGGGGGGAGGTTCACCTTTCACTGCAGTCCGACTATCCTGCTGATGAAGTATTTACCCAGGCAAGCGGTGTAACCCTGCATTATTTTAAGGGACCGCATCCGGCCGGGAATCCGGGTGTACAGATCCATCATATCGATCCGGTCAACAAGGATGAGGTTGTCTGGTATATTCAGCCGCAGGAGGTGATCATGATTGGCCGTTTGTTTGAACAGGGGGTTTATGATGCTGCCAGGGTAATTGCCGTAACCGGTTCTGAAGTTAAAAAACCAAGGTATTTCAAGGTTTTGAGCGGGACCTGTATTGAGCCTTATGTGCTGGATAACGTTAACTCCGGGGCATTAAGATATATCAGCGGAAATGTGCTTACCGGCAGTAAGATTAACAAGATCGGATACCTTGGTTATTATGACAGCCAGGTGACTGTCCTGCCTGAAGGGAATTATTACGAGATGTTTGGATGGATAGCGCCTGGATTCAAGAAGTTGAGCGTTTCCCGAAGTTTTCCCTCCTGGCTGACACCTGGCAGGGAATACAAGGTGGATACCAATCTGAAAGGCGGGGAACGGCCATTTGTGGTTACCGGAGAGTATGAAAAGGTCCTGCCCATGAACATATACCCGATGCACCTGTTGAAAGCCATACTTGTGGATGATATTGAGAAAATGGAACAACTTGGGATCTTCGAGGTTGCAGAAGAGGATTTCGCCCTTTGCGAATTCGTCTGTCCCTCGAAAATCGAGATCCAATCCATCATCAGGCAGGGAATTGATCTGATGATCAAAGAATTAGAGTAAATAAGCATCCATGAAATTCATCCCATAAGCATATGAGTTCACTGAGAAGGTTTGTAGATAAGATCAAACCGAATTTTGAAAAGGGTGGGAAGTTTGCCGCCTTGCAGTCCACCTTCGAGGCCTTCGAGACATTCCTCTTTGTTCCCAACCATGTAACCCAGAAGGGTTCGCATATCCGTGATGCCATGGATATGAAACGGACCATGATAGTCGTGGTACTGGCCCTGGTGCCTGCCATCCTCCTCGGGATGTGGAATACAGGATATCAGAATGCCCTGGCCATTGGCCTGGAACGTGCTGTCCTGGGGAATTTCTGGTTCGGGTTCCTCAAGGTATTCCCAATCATCGTTGTCTCCTATGTGGTCGGACTCGGCGTAGAATTTTTGTTCGCACAGATCAGGCATCATGAAGTAAGTGAAGGCTACCTTGTCTCCGGCATACTGGTCCCCTTGGTTGTCCCGGTCGATACCCCCCTGTGGATGGTGGCCGTGGCAACGGTTTTTGCCGTGATCATCGGCAAGGAGGTCTTTGGGGGTGTAGGCATGAACATCCTTAACCCGGCACTCACAGCGAGGGCCTTTCTGTTTTTTGCCTATCCGACTTTTATGTCGGGGGACAAGGTATGGATCAATGGACTGATAAAGGGGGAAGGGATAGTTGATGGGTTCAGCGGGGCCACTGCACTCGGACAGGCGGCCGTCAATGATCCGCAGATACTTAACACCACCGGTGATCCCATGACAGGAATGGATATGTTCCTGGGAATCATTCCCGGTTCCATTGGTGAAACCTCCACGCTGGCCATCCTGATCGGGGCAGCTTTCCTCATATTTACAGGAGTGGGCAGCTGGAAAATCATCTTTTCCGTATTTGCTGGTGGCACGGTAATGGGACTGATCCTGAATGCCTTTGGAGGAAATGCACTGATGGAGATCCCATTCTGGCAACATTTGATGCTGGGCGGTTTTGCCTTCGGGGCCGTCTTCATGGCTACCGACCCGGTAAGTGCTGCCCAAACAGAAAGGGGCAGGTGGATTTACGGATTTCTCATCGGAATCCTGGCCATCATCATCCGGGTATTGAACCCGGCCTTCCCGGAAGGGGTTATGCTGGCCATATTGCTGATGAATGTATTTGCGCCCCTTATCGATCATTACGTGATAGAATCCCACATTAAGAAGAGGCTCAAAAGAGCGAAAATAAGTATCAATACATAAGAGACCAATCCTATGAAAAGTTTTAGCAATACATATATTTTCGTGTTCTCTACGGTGATGGTGATGCTGGTTGCCACCCTCTTGTCTTTTGTAGCAGAGCAACTCAAGCCATTCCAGGAAAAAAATATTGAGATCGAGAAGAAACTGGATATTCTGCGTTCGGTTGGTATCGCCCGTGATATTGATGATGTTAAGGATAAGGATATATACGTGGAAGAGGCATATGATAAAAACATTACCAAAAGTTTCGCCATCAATCCTGAGGGTGAATTGAAGGCGGATGTGGAAGCATTCAAGGTAAATCTGAAGGCCGAGCTGGCAAAATCATCGGAAGACCGGAACCTTCCGGTTTTTGTTTATGTCGATGAGGATGGTAAGGAGATATACATTCTGCCGCTGCAGGGGAAGGGATTATGGGGACCCATATGGGGTTATATCTCCCTTGAGGAAGATATGACGACGATTTATGGGGCCATCTTTGCCCATGCCAAGGAGACACCCGGACTGGGTGCAGAGATCAATACGGATTGGTACCAGGCTCAATACCCTGGTAAGAAAATATTTGATGATGCCGGGAAATTTACATCGGTCAGGGTCGTTAAAGGCGGCGCAGACCCGGATGATCCGCATGCCGTGGATGCCATTTCCGGAGGGACAATAACCAGTGTGGCGCTCCAGGAGATGATGGAAGAATGCCTTGGCAATTATGAAACCTTTTTTAAGACTAAAAGCAACTGATCATGAAAGAGAGAGAACCGCTGTTTTCAACGAAGAACCTGAATTTGCTGAGAGATCCTCTGAATGACAGCAATCCCATTACCGTGCAGGTCCTGGGGATCTGTTCGGCCCTGGCCGTTACGGTAAAACTGAAACCCTCTGTGGTACTGGCGATATCGGTGGTAGCTGTCATGGCCGTCTCCAACGTGGTGATTTCCCTTCTCAGGAAATCCATTCCGCCCAGGATCCGCATCATTGTGCAACTGACGGTCATTGCCACCATGGTGATCTTGGTGGATGAGATCCTGCAGGCTTTTGCCTATGATGTGAGCAAACAGCTATCGGTTTTTGTGGGACTCATAATCACAAACTGTATCATCATGGGGAGACTGGAGGCTTTTGCAATGGCCAACAAACCCTGGCCTGCCTTCCTGGATGGCATAGGGAATGCCGCAGGATATGGTGTCATCCTGATCATCGTGGCCTTTTTCAGGGAGTTGCTTGGTTCGGGAACAATTTGGGACTATCCCCTGTTTGAGAAACTGGGTATATTCTCAATCGGATATGTTAACAACGGATTGATGATCCTGCCGCCAATGGCATTGATCACCGTGGGCATCATTATCTGGGTTCAGCGTGCCAGGAACAAGAAATTAATTGAAGATAAGTAGAAAATTTACAGCATATGGAGAATCTTGTAAATATATTCATCAAGTCCATTTTCATAGACAATATGATCTTCGCGTATTTCCTGGGTATGTGCTCATACCTGGCAGTATCGAAGACAGTAAAGACCTCGACCGGACTGGGACTGGCAGTGATCTTTGTCCTTGGTTTTACGGTGCCTGTCGATTACCTGATCGAAAACTACATACTTAAGGCAGGCGCCCTGACCTGGCTCAGTCCCACATTGGCCGACGTGGACCTGAGTTTCCTGAGCTTCATTATGTTCATTGCTGTGATTGCTTCCATGGTGCAGCTGGTGGAGATGGTCGTGGAGAAATTCGCCCCCTCCCTCTACAATTCACTCGGGATCTTCCTTCCCCTGATAGCCGTAAACTGTGCTATCCTGGGAGGTTCACTATTCATGCAGGAACGTGAATATACTTCCATTGCTGAAGCCACTTCATTCGGACTCGGTTCCGGGGTGGGCTGGTTCCTGGCCATTGTCGGCATTGCCGCAATCCGTGAGAAAATCCGGTATTCCAATGTTCCGGCCCCTTTGCGTGGACTCGGGATCACTTTTATCATCACCGGCTTAATGGGTATTGCATTCATGAGTTTTATGGGTATCAAACTTTAAATACAGACGTCTGAAATGGTGCTACTAACATCCTCCATCGGAGTAATCCTGATAAGTATAGCAGTTTTCCTGATTGTGATCATCCTGCTGGTGTTCATGTTGCTCTATGCCAGGGCCAAACTGACACCCCAGGGGGAAGTCAAACTGCAGATCAATGATAAGGAATTGATCGTTCCACCCGGAAATACATTGTTGAATACCTTGTCTGCTTCAGGCATCTTCCTGCCCTCTGCCTGCGGAGGTGGTGGTACCTGTGGTATGTGCAAAGCACAGGTCTATGAAGGGGGTGGAAGTATCCTTCCTACTGAAACAGGTTTCTTTACCCGAAAGGAGCAGCAGAATGACTGGCGGCTGGGTTGCCAGGTAAAGATCCGCGGTGACATGAAGATCAGAGTCCCTGAATCAGTATTGGGGATCAAGAAATGGGAATGCGAGGTTATTTCCAACCATAACGTGGCAACCTTTATCAAAGAGTTCGTAGTGAGACTGCCTGAGGGGGAAACCCTTGATTTTGATTCAGGAGGTTATGTCCAGATCGATGTACCCAGGGTTGAAGTCAATTTCAAGGATTTTGATATCGAGGAAGAATTCAGGGATGAGTGGGACAAATTCAAGATGTGGGACCTGAAAATGAAAAATTCGGAGGAAACCTACCGTGCCTATTCCATGGCGAACCATCCGGCGGAAGGCAACATAGTAATGCTGAATATACGGATTGCCACACCTCCCTGGGACAGGTCCAGGGGCGGATTTATGAAAGTGCCTCCCGGTATTTGCTCGTCCTATATATTTTCACGTAAACCCGGTGATAAAGTAATGGTTTCAGGGCCCTATGGTGAATTCCATATCAAGGACTCCGACAGGGAAATGGTTTATATCGGTGGAGGAGCCGGAATGGCACCCCTCAGATCGCATATATTCCATTTATTTCATACCCTGAAGACCGGCCGTAAGGTAACGTACTGGTATGGAGCCAGGTCCATGCGTGAGATATTCTATGAAGATGAATTCAGGGACATTGAGAAGAAGTTTCCTAATTTTAAGTTTTATATTGCCCTTTCCGAGCCACTGGAAGAAGATAAGTGGGATGGACTGATTGGGTTTATTCACCAGGTATTATATGATGAATACCTTGGCGGTGTTGAGGAACCGGAAGAGATTGAATATTATCTCTGCGGACCACCCATGATGAATGATGCCGTGCAGGATATGCTGTATAACCTGGGCATACCTGATGAGATGGTTGATTTTGATGATTTCGGGGGTTAGCAGGGATCCGGCAGGTTTTTATTAGAACGTATGCATAGAGTGACATTATGGGCCGGGGCCCTGGTCTTGGCCCTCCTTGTAAGTGGATGCACCACAGGTAACAGGGGTGCCTGGCTGAAGATCAGCGGTTATACTCAGGGTACCACCTATAATATTACCTATCAGGACCCGGACAGTACCGATTACCAGGAACAGCTGGAGAAATTGCTGGGGGAATTTGACCAGTCCCTTTCCACCTATTTACCCTCTTCCATCGTCTCCCGCATGAACCAGGGGATACCTGATGTTGTTGCCGATGAATACTTTAGGATTTGTTTCCTGGCGGCAGAGGAAGTATATGCTGCAACAGGGGGGGCATTTGACATTACTGTTGCACCCGTGGTAAATGCCTGGGGATTTGGTTTTACTGAAAGATCCAGGGTAGACAGCGCCTTGATTGACAGCCTTTTGCAGTTTGTGGGGATGAACAAGGTTTCCCTCAGGGAAAACAAGCTGGTGAGGGAGAGAGAAGGGATGATGCTGGATATGAATGCCATAGCCCAGGGGTATGCCGTGGATGTCCTGGCCGAATTTTTCGATGCAGAGAACATTGAGAATTACCTTGTTGAGATCGGAGGTGAGGTGAGGTGCAGTGGAAAGAACCGGTTCGGACTGGATTGGCGGATAGGTATTGACAAGCCTATAGATGGACTGCAACTGCCCGGGGTGCAAATGCAGGCAATCGTTCAGATATCAGGAAGGTCACTTGCCACATCAGGTAATTATCGGAGGTTTTATGAAGAGGATGGCATAAAGTACTCTCATACCATAGATCCTTCCACCGGATACCCTGTCCAGCACGGTTTGCTGAGTGCCACCGTGGTCGCCAGCGATTGCATGCGGGCCGATGCCTATGCTACTGCCTTTATGGTAATGGGGTATGAGAAAGCCCGCCGCTTCCTTGAAAAACATACATACCTGGATGCCTACCTGATCTTCAATGATGAGATGGGGGAATACAGGGTATGGTATACAGCCGGAATGGAAAAAATTCTGTCAGAAGAGTTATAAAGGAATCATGCACAGCCACAACCGCCAACACCGCCACCATTTTTATAGCATTTCAGCTCATCGTGTTTCACACAGGTAATGCCCAGTTCCCGCATCTGCTTGTTCTTGCCGATGGATGTCTGCGGAAACCTTCCCTCCCGGACAAAAAAGATCCGGAAGGCCAGTCCCAGGAAAGCTATTCCCAGCAGGATGAACGAAATGATCAGGACTTTCAGCATAATGCCTGCAAAGTTAGCATTTTTGTTTTGTATTTTTGTCCGGGTACCATTTTAGATTCAACCTATGAAGGAGGAGCAAATACAGAAGATCTCCTTTGATGCTTTCCGGGAAGAAGTGCTTGAAGATTACCGCCTTGCCCATATTAGCAGGCATTGCAGTGTAGTTGCCAGGAAGGAAGTGCTGACCGGGAAGGCGAAATTCGGCATTTTCGGGGATGGCAAGGAGGTGGCACAGATCGCTATGGCCAAGAATTTCAGGAACGGTGACTGGCGGTCGGGGTATTACCGTGACCAGACCTTCATGATGGCTGCTGAGATTGTGACGCCGGAGGGATTCTTCGCTCAGATCTACGGAAGCACCGATCCGGAAATGAACCCGGGCAATTCCGGAAGGAATTTTAACAACCATTTCTCCACTCCTAATGTAAATCCTGACGGATCCTGGAGGAACCTGATGGAACAGAAGAACGCTGCCGCAGACCTGTCTCCTACGGCGGCCCAGATGCCAAGGCTTGTGGGACTCGCCTATGCTTCGAAGCTGTTCAGGCATAGCCCTGGACTGAATGGGAACGGGTCCCTGACCGAGAATGGGAACGAGGTCGCTTTTGGGATGATAGGGGATGCGAGCACCTCAGAAGGCCATTTCTTTGAAACCATGAATGCTGCCGCTGTCATGCAGATCCCTATGGCCGTGGCGGTATGGGATGACGGTTATGGTATTTCAGTAACGAGGGAATACCAGACGGTTAAAGAGAGTATTTCGGCTGCACTGAAGGGATTCGAAGCAAATGATAGGCAGAAGGGTATCCTGATATACCATGCCAGGGGCTGGGACTATCCTGAATTATGCAGGGTCTTTGAGGAAGGCATTCAGCGCTGCAGGGATGAACACATACCGGTACTTTTCCATATTGATGAAATGAACCAGCCGCTAGGACATTCCACATCAGGCTCTCATGAACGTTATAAATCGAAGGAAAGGCTGGAATGGGAAAAAGCATTTGATCCCCTGAAGAAAATGAGGGAATGGGTACTGGAAAAAAGCATTGCCACGGTGGAAGATCTGGATGTTATTGAAAAGGAAGCAGTAGTGCGGGTTAAACAGGCCCGGGAAACTGCCTGGGCAAATTACATCGGTGCCATTAACAGGGAGAGGGAGGAACTGATTGATATACTGATACATAAAAAATGTAAATGTGCCTCCGAGAAGATAGATAAGATCAGGATACTGCGTAAAAACCTCCAAAAAGTCAGGAATCCGATACGAAAGGATAATTTCTCAACGGCTAAAAAGGTGCTCCGTCATATATGCTCCGATTGCCCTGTAAGGCAAGACTTGCAGAAAGAAATTAATACCTGGCTTAACATCCGGTACGATGAGGCCTGGGATCAGTACAGTGCTTTTCTCTATAATGAAAGTGAAAGGTCCGTACTGAATGTCCGGCCGGTTATGCCTGCCTATCCTGACGAGGTGTTGGAGGCGACCGGTAGAGAAATATTGCGGGAAAATTTTGACCGCTTATTTACCAAATATCCTATGCTGGTTACTTTCGGAGAGGATACCGGCAAAATAGGGGGTGTAAACCAGAGCCTTGAGGGATTACAGGAAAAATATGGTGAATGGCGGATCACTGATACCGGGATACGGGAAACCTCTATTATAGGGCAGGGGATTGGTCTGGCTATGAGGGGATTCAGACCAATTGCCGAGATCCAGTATTTTGATTATTTGCTTTATGGACTCCAGACCGTGAGTGATGACCTGGCTACCATGCATTACCGGACCAAGGGGACACAGTCGGCGCCGGTCATCATCCGGACCAGGGGGCACCGGCTGGAGGGTATCTGGCATTCGGGTTCTCCCCTCAGCATGGTGATCAATTCCATTCGCGGGGTTTATGTATGTGTGCCACGGGATATGACCCGTGCTGCCGGTTTATATAATACCCTGCTTGAGGGGGATGATCCCGCGCTGGTCATTGAACCGCTGAATGGCTACCGCCTGAAGGAGCCAATACCATCGAACCTGGGTGAGTTCAGGGTACCACTGGGGATCCCGGAGGTCATCCGGACAGGAAAAGATATCACTCTTGTAACCTATGGTTCCTGTGTGAGGATTGCAGAAGAGGCGGCAGCACAGCTGGTGGACTTTAACATTGATGCGGAGGTGATCGATGTTCAGACACTGATTCCTTTTGACCTTCCACATAGCATCCTTGAATCGGTCAGGAAAACCGGGAAAGTTGTTTTCTTCGATGAAGATGTCCCCGGTGGTGCCACGGCATACATGATGCAGAAAGTACTCGAGGAACAGGGTGCTTATGAGTACCTTGACCTGCAGCCCAGGACCATTTCAGGGCGGGATCACCGGCCCGCTTATGGTACCGACGGTGATTATTTTTCCAATCCCAGTGCCGAAGATGTTTTCGAGACCCTTTATGTGATGATGCATGAATTCAATCCGGCCGGATATCCCGGTATTTTCTGATTCGGGCTGGTATTACCGGTCTTCCTCCTTACCTATACGCCTGATCCTGTAATTGATGGAAGCAATAAAAATGGTCATAAAGGGACTGATAATATTGAAAAAACAATAGGGGAGGTAGGTAAATGTGGATACTCCGAGGACGCGGGACTGGGTGGCACCACAGGTATTCCATGGGATCAGGACGGAAGTGACGGTCCCGCCGTCTTCCAGTGTCCGGCTCAGCAGTTCCGGTTTATAGCCCCGCTCCCGGTAAGTTTTGGCATACATCCTTCCGGGTACCACAATGGCTATATACTGGTCCGATGCGGTGATATTAAAGAAAATACTGGTTAGCACCGTGGATGCTACCAGTGATCCTGTGGAATGGGCCCACCTGATGATGGCTTCAGATATCCTCATGAGCAGACCCGCTGATTCCATTACGCCACCAAACACCATGGCCACAAGGATAAGCCAGATGGTATCCAGCATGCCTGCCATGCCCGTTGTGGTCAAAAGTTCGTTTACGATATCATTTTCTGTCATGATGCTGATTTCCCCGAACATTGACTGCATGACCGCTATATAGGAACCCATGAGAAAACCATGGGAATCACCGGCAACATTTCGGATGATCCCGGGCTGGAATATGACAGCAAACAAGCCACCAAGGAGTACACCAAACAGAATGGCAGGCAGTGGAGGCATTTTTTTTATAATGACCAGGATCAACAGTACCGGTACGATCAGCAGCACGGGAGAGATAAAAAAGTTAAGCTGGATCTGTTCAAGAACGGCCTGGACATTGGCCCCGTCATTTTCAAAATTGGCCACAAAACCTATTACCAGGAAAATGATCAGGGTAAGGGTCATGCTCGGGACCGTTGTGATCATCATATACCTGATATGTGTGAAAAGATCCGTGCCTGCCATGGCAGGTGCCAGGTTGGTCGTATCCGAGAGCGGCGACATCTTATCCCCGAAATAAGCCCCTGAAATGATAGCCCCTGCAACGAGTCCGACAGGTAAGCCCAGGGCCTGTCCAATGCCAAGTAATGCGACACCCACTGTAGCAACGGTGGACCAGGCACTTCCGGTGGCCAGGGAGACGATACTGCATGTGACTACCGCAGCAAAAAGGAAGATACTGGGGTGAATGATCTTCAGGCCATAGTAGATCATGGCGGGGACAACACCGCTGATCATCCAGGTCCCCGCCAGTGACCCGATGAGCAACAGGATGAGTATAGAGGGCATGGCAGAACCTATGCTTGTGACGATCTGGGATAAGATCGCTGGCCAGGTCAGTCTCAGTCTTATGG